>CAZFLF010000222.1:0-8616 GCA_964519825.1 uncultured Pirellulaceae bacterium
GGATGCCATCGTGCCACACCAGAATGCGCGTTGCCCGACGATTCCCACCAAGTTGTCAGGGGCTTTCTGCGGGTCGCCTCCGCCCGCCAATGCCAGCATCTTGCCCGGGATATTTTTGCGCCGCAGAGCATCGGCGGCCGAGGGCCTACTGGCCAGTTCCGACATTGTAGGCCCGGCCCCGGTCTCGCTCGCGGCTTTTCGCCGGATCCGGGCCACCACTTTCTTGCCACGCATCAGGTCGAAATCGCTGGCGACTAGTTCGAGGTCCTCACGACCATCGACCCGCAGATGGTACTTGCCCGATCGCAACTCGACCTGCTGCTTGGTGACCAGATCGATCAACGTGATCTGCTCGCCACCGCGCTCAACGATCACTTTCACTTCGCGGTCGTCGCTGACAATCTCTACGGTCCCCTTGCCAGTACGGATGTAGAGGATCATCAGCGCCAAGAGCGCGGGTACCAGGCCAGCGGCGAGGTAATAGGCCCGCCGACGGCGACGGCCAGAATCGTCTCCGGCCGATTGTACTTTGTGGCCACGCGTCACCGTATTGGCCGTCGGAGCCGCTGTATCGACGGCATCGCGAACGCTGTGTCCTGTGTCCAATAGACGTGTCAGATTGCTGCCACGGCTGACGGTCTCCAGGGCCGCGACCAATTCGGCGGCGCTGGCACAGCGATCCGCAGGTTGCTTGGCCAGAAGCCGATCCAGCAGACGCGCCAAATCGTCAGACACATCGCGACGCCGGTCTTGAATACGCGGCGTCGGGGCAGAACCGTGAGCCTTCAGCTTCTGCATCGCGGTGCCGTACTTCGGCGACGGAAAGGGAGGCTCGCCGGCTAGCAGGTAGTACAGCGTGCAACCGAGGCCGTAGAGATCGGCCCGTGAGTCGACCGAGTGCGGATCATCGGCCTGCTCGGGTGCCATGTAATCGAACGAGCCCATGACTACGCTGCTGGCCGTTGAGTACTCGTCGGGAGTCCGCGACTCGCCCAATCGGGCCAAGCCCAGGTCGAGCAGCTTGACCTGCCCGTCCGGCGACAACAGCAGGTTGGAAGGCTTTATGTCGCGATGCACCAGACCGTGCTGATGGGCATAGTCCAGGCCGACCGCCGCTTGCCGTATCAATTCGCATGCCTCGCTCACCGGTAATGGGCCCAGCCGTTTCACCAGCTTGGACAGATCCGGCCCCTCGACGAGCTCCATGACTAAAAAGTGTGTTCCGTCGACTTCGCCGGCATCGGTGGCCTGTACGATGTTCGGGTGTTTGAGTTTGCCTACCGCCTTCATCTCGCGCCGGAAGCGGGCCACAGCATCCGGCTTATGCAAACGCCACGCGGCGAGCGTCTTCAGGGCCACGACCTTGTCGAGCCGAGTGTGCAATGCTCGATAAACGGCCCCCATTCCCCCTTCGCCAAGGACCTCCAGCAGTTGGTATTCGCGCAGGTGCTTGGAAATGAGGACATCGGCGGGGGGAGGCCGCGGTGCGGCGAAACCATGCGATTCGACCGCCGCCATTTCGGCCTCCAGATGCGTCTCGGATTGTAGTTCGGAGCCGGCAAGATGCCGCAGCGAGGCCTGCAGCGCGTCGATCGAGCCGGCGTCTTGATCGACCACGGACTCGCAACTGGGGCAGGAACTCAGGTGCTCGGCAATGGTTTCCAAGGAGCCCATCGGCAAGTTCCCTTGGATGAACGCGGCTAATTCTTCGCGGCTGGGGCAAGTGACAACAGTGGGTGGAGAATTCATAGGTTGGCTCTTGGAAGTGCTATTCGAGCAGCTCGCCAAATTCCTCTCGCAGCCGGCGGAGCAAGCGAGCTTTCGCTAGGTAGACGGTGTTAACACTCACTCCCAGATCCGCGGCGATATCGGCCGCCGCGTGCCCTTCGACCACGGACCGCCAAAAGGCTTGCCAAGTATGTTCCTGGACATCGCCGCGAATCAGGGTCAAGGCGCGGCGCATCAGGCGAGTATGGTCGTTCGCTGCGTCGGCCAGCTGGCTCACATCGTCGCTCAGTTCTCCGCATACCGACTCTGGAGTTTCCGACATCCGCAGCTGCGCCTCCGTCCCTCCGCTGGCCGCCGGCCGCTCACGCCGCTGACGGTGAAAGGCCAGAAGTTGCCTCCGGGTGATGCCATACATCCAACCTCGAAACGAGTTGCGCCCTTCATCGCGGTCGAAACGTTGCAAGCTCCCGGCTAAGCCACGAAAGACTTCCTGCGCCACGTCGGCGGCATCGGCCGGCTGCAACCCAGCACGTCGGCACCAATCGCGAACCAATGGGTAATACAGGCGGACCAGCCGCTGCCACGCATCCGGCTCCTGCAGCTGTAGTCGCTCCAGCAGACTGGAGGAGACAGACTGCGAAACGTGCGAATGCGCCACGCTATCCAGATCTTGTCTGGGATCTGTCATGATCTGGTGCATTTTCCAAGTTTTTTTTACCTCGGCTCAGATTCTAACACTCGATCCAGCCGCACCCAACTAATTCCCACCATCCCTCTAGCGACGGTGATTGTTGTGGTTTTTCAGAATTCGTGTCCGCACGACTTGCCACCCACTCATCAGCCCGCCGAGGGTGCCGCCGGTGCGCTCAAGCGTCTACCGTCATGGCCCGGCGCGGCTCAAGAACTGATCACCGCCGCCGGAATTCAGAACAAGACTCAGATTGCAATCGAGGCGATCGTGTTTGCAGCTGTGGTTGCACCTCTTGGCAACATTTTGGAGCAACCGATGACAAGTGATGGCAATTGCGTCACCGTCGCGTTGATGAATGTCGACTTTCGCAACAGCGTTGAAGAATCCAGGTTCGGCGCGGACGGACAACCCTGGCGACGATGGACGCAAATAGGCCCGGAGGGATTCGAACCCCCGACCAAGGGATTATGAGTCCCCTGCTCTAACCAACTGAGCTACGGGCCCTAATATTTGGTTTTTGTGGGAATTGTTTGTCAGTTCACTTGGGGCACAAATATCGCTGAAAGTTGCCGCTACACCCAGTTCGACACCCTTCGCATTCTCTGTGATCGATTGGTTGCCAGCAAAAAGGCCCACGTTGCTTGTGACAACGCGGGCTGTATCGAGACTGACCCTTTGCATTGGTGTCTCGATAGTGGCGAATTCTACCAAGCGTCGTTCTGGCGCGAAATCCCGCAGTTCTCAGTGAAGGGCGTGGCCCTCGTTCAACCCTTCAATGAGGCTCGTCCGGTCCAACGATCGACCGCTCTACCCAACGTTGCAAACTTGAACTTAGGACCGAACATCCAGAGATTGTATTCTGACGTGAATCGTGACCGCATCGAAAAAACCAGCGGAAAGGCGCTAGTCGTCAGTTGGGTTGGATACCGTTGGCACCCTGGCCAATTACCCACTGAGCCACCTGTGAACTCCCCGCGCTTGCCGCAGGATCTTCGCGACTCTTAGAATGCCCCAAGTGCGAGCGGCAGGTCCGATGCAAACTCCATCGGCACTCTGCTCCGCAGTTACGTTCAACAGGTTTCTATTCTCGCGTGCGTCACTCCAACAAACCCGTTGCTCACTCACGCGGAATGGAAACCTTAACGTTCGTCGGTCAAAGTCTCATGAGGTATGAACGAAATATGCAACCTTCATCACGAACGCCCGAAGGCGAAGACAACACATGCCACGTCTGCGGTCATGCAGTTCGCATCGAACCATCCACGCCTCCCGGTGATGCGCCTTGCCCGCACTGCGGAACATTGCTCTGGTTTGCGGCTGGCGCGATTGACTCGATGAATGTGCGACGAGCGGCCCTGCTGTGGACACGTGCCAACGATGCGATCGAAGCCGACAATCTGGTTGCTGCAAGGCAACGGCTACAACGTGCTATCGCCCTTGATCGATCCAATGCCGTATTCAAAGAGACGCTCGCTAGCGTAGAATTTCGACTTATGGAAAAAGGCCCGCGTAAGCGCCGCCGACGTGACCGACGACAGCCGAGCTGACACGGTACGACTCACTTCGGTTGTGCTCAGTTCGGCAACGCTATATGTCAAGGTCGCGCACTTGATGCAGTCTTGAATGCCTTGCAAAGTACGAAACCGTGCATGGGCCTTATTCAGCGCAAACGCTTTGTCTGGTACGAACCGTGGTTTTTCCAGCAGCGAATTAGAACCACGAAGTCCTGGTTGCTGTTTTCGCTGTTGTTGCTCGCGGTTGGAATTGCCGTTGGCGCAGCCCTTTTCTTATCAGCACCGCCCGGCAAAGCGATCAATGTGCTCGAAGTCATCGGCTTAAGCATCGGATTGGCGGCGGTCATTTGGTGGGTTTTGGACGGCGCCAATTCGCGGCGACAGGCGATCCTGTTCGAGGATTCGATCGTGGTGGGGGGAGACATGGGCAAATATTCCATGCCCACCACGTACAAGTTGTCCGAGATTCCCGGCGCGGCGATTGTCATGCCCGAGGAATCCAAATGGCCCGAGCCCGCTTTGTTCTTTCACTACGGAGGCGAAGAACAGGCGATTGGGATTGAATCGAAAGCCGGCCTGAGGCGATTGGCCCAGGCGATTCACGATGCCGGAGTTTCCGTTCGAATGGACGGCTGGCAGCCGAACGAAGAGCGCGAGTTTGATAGGGCGTTTTATTGGCAGGCCGATCCGGAACAGGTCGTGGAAAAATCGCAGATGGAAACGTTGCCGCCAGGCTCTGCCAGCATGATGAGCGTTGGCGGAATCCTGCTGGCGATCGTTCGGCAGAGTTGGGCGATCGTGCTCTGGTTGTTGATTACCGCCGCTACCGTTTATTACGGCTACCAGAACTGGAACAACCTGGGGCTGATCCGGTTGGCGCTCGTGTTCATTATTCCCATAGGCGCCATGTATCTCGCGGGCGACTTCACCGAGCGATTTGCCAGCGCTTCGACAACACATGGATTGATTCGCATGGCCAAGAAGCAGTTTCGAAAACGGGAAGGCATCCAGATGAATCCGGACGCCAACGACCTGGTTGCCGTCGAGATCTTCGCTCGCGACCAGTTTGCGAAAACGATTCAGAAAATCCGGGAGATGGGGTTCCTGCAGGCGGACCCTCGTGGCCGGCGAATGCTGTTCGAAGGAAAGAAAGAACGCTGGTGTATTCCTGCCAGGTCCATCCAGTCGTTGGCGATTGAGGAAGTCCAGTCCGGAACCCCCGGTCAATCAGCAGCCGGCACCTTGAACTACTACGTCGTCGTCCGGTTTGCCGCCGACGAAGACCAGGAATTCGGCTTTCGCCATAGCGGGCGCGACTACGGCAAGTTTGACGACATCAAACGCGCCGAAGGGGCAATTCGCGTTTTCGAAGCGTTTGAGTCGTTGCTTCAGCATGGCTGATCCTGGACTCGAAGGCGATGCGCCAATGGTGCCACCAGTCTCGCCAGCTCGCCGCCTGCGTTGGACTAATGCGGTCGACCGCCGTCTTCGGTCCCCGCACCCTGAAGCAGCGTCACCATCTGGTCAGCCTTAATGTCTCTAAAGACGTCTTTGGTTCCGCCGATCCAGTGGACTTCGATTTGGTCGATACGCTCATGCCGCCCGAGGCCAAAGTGCAAACGCGTGCCGAAATGGCTCTGATAACTGCGCCCGCTGTGAACCTCACTGACTTGGGACAGCCGACCGGTGAGCACCTTAACCCGTGCGCCAACGCCATCGCGATTGCTCTCATTACCGCGGAGCCGAATCTGAATCCAGTGATTTCCGGTCCTGGAATCGTTACGCAAAATCGTGGGTTCACGCCGCGAATTGACAACGACCGCATCGACGTCGCCATCGTTGTCCAGGTCATCGAATGCAGCGCCCCGACTGCTGAGTTGCACTTGCAGGCCACTGCCACACCGATCCGACACATTGATGAACTTGCCCTTGCCGTTGTTCATCAACAGGATGTTCTTGGCGTGGTACGACGTCGTACTATCAATTCTGTCGACCTGATCCTGAATATGGCCGCAGGCGATGAAGATATCGCGATCTCCGTCGTTGTCGAAGTCGACCAGCCCGGTCCCCCAAGTGACATGCGGCAAGGCGCCCGCGCCGGCCCCCGTTTTGAGCGTTACGTCCGCCAGAATACCTCCGCCTAGATTCTGATAGAGAACGGGCAACTCTCCTTGATAGTTCGTAACGAACAAATCGAGGCGTCCATCATTGTTGAAATCTCCACAGTCGACTCCCATGTTTGCCCGAGCGTCGCCGTCGCCGTTGTACGCGAAACCGGCCAGGAGCGCCACTTCTTGGAAGTGGCCTCGACCGTCATTCTTCCAAAGGAAGTTTGCGCGGACGTCATTACAGACGGCAATATCGCTGTCGCCATCATCGTCATAGTCGAGGCTGATCGTGCCCATCCCGGTACCGGCAGCTGTGATCCCGGATTCGCGACCCGCATCGCTCAGCGTACCGTCCCCGTTATTGCGAAACAGTGTGCCCGTCTCGGGAGGATAAACCCATGGCCCTGTGTACCAGGGAATTCCACGTGTCTGCGTGGGGATGTGGGTGTCGAAGGTGAATTTTACGTAATTCGCGACGTATAGATCCAGATCTCCGTCCGCTTCCATGTCCAAAAAACAAGCGCCGGCGCCGACTCTTTCACCGTCGTTTCCGCCGCTAGACTTCGTTACATCGGTGAACGTGCCATCGCCATTGTTTTGGTAGAGCACCTTCGGACCGAAGTTGTTCAGGTAAAGATCTTGGTCGCCGTCGTTATCGTAATCGGCAACGGCGACGCCTAAGCCGAAGCCGCGATCCGCAACGCCGGCCGTGCGAGTTACATCCGTGAAACGGAAATTGCCATCGTTGCGATAAAGCGCATCCACCGGCCAAACATCGACCTTCGTACCCTTCAGCGGTGCACCATTGAGAAAATAAACGTCAACGTCACCATCGTCGTCATAATCGAACAGAGCAAGTCCCGCGCTAACGGACTCTACGATGTAGTAACGACCACTGCTTCCATCCGTATGCCGAAACGTGATTCCCGTGTTTTTTGTCACATCGTTCAACAAGATGCCAGGTTCCGCACCACTCGCGGAACTCGGCGCATGCGTGGGGACTGCGAAGGCCGCTCCAGCCAGACACAGCAGCATCGGAAAAACAATTTGGCGCATTGCGTATCATCCTTCGCGCGGCGAATCGGACTGAGGAGGTCGCTCTTGGGAAGGGGTGTCCAGCGCCGGACTTGCTGGTCCAGGTTGGTCATATAAACGCTGAAGCGATTGACGAGCCCGCGAATCGCGAGGATCGAGTGCCATCACGCGGAGCCAATAACTCTCCGCGCGCTCGACGTCGCCATGACGCTGGCAAATCTCGCCCGCGGCCAAGCAGGTCGCGATAACCTCCTGTCGCACAAGGGTGGCATCGGATTCGATCAATCGCTCGTAAGCGGAGCGATCATCTTGTGACGACCCGTCAGCCTTCAGTGACTGGGACTTTTCTAAATGGTGGCGCGCTTCCTCACCACGCGCGAGTCGTTGATAGGCTTGAGCTAAACCGTAATGGCCCTCCCTGCACTTCGGATTCAATCGCACCGCGCCCTCGAAATACTCCGCGGCTTTGGAATAGTCATCGAGTTGCATGCAAGCTTTGCCTAACAGCAAGTAGCTTGATACCGAGTCCGGCGCCGCTTGACCAAGGGGTTTCAAGGACTCAATCGCCTCTTCAAAGCGCCCTGACTCGATCAGCGCACTGGCCAATAAACGGCGCGCCTCCAAGGAACTCGGTTTTTGATGCAGTACGTCTCGCATGAACTCGACGACCGCGTCAAAGTCCCCCTGTGACCACGCAATGTTCATCCGACCAAAATAGGGCGCCAGAAATTTTGGATCCAATTTGATGGCCGTTTTCCATAATTCGTCGGCCGTCGAGGCATTGCCGCACAGGCGATACTGCACCCCGGCCAACACGTCATGGCAGCGGGGGTCCTCTGGAAATCTCGCAACTAAGGTCTCGGCAATGCCGCGGGCCTCGTCTTTGAACATTTGGACTTGTTGCCGCACGACAGAAGTGGCAGCGCTCCGCAGATCCTCCTGGGTGGGCAATTCGTGACGGAGAGTCGTATCGGTCGCCAGCGTCGGCGGCTCGCTTCGTCGCGATCCAGACGCTGGAATTGTCCCAACACTCTTCGGTTCGTCCCGCTTGAGCTGCAACCAGACAAAGCACGCGACGAGAAAACTGGCGGCGGATACTACGAGAAGCAAGGGACGACGCCGTTTACTCATAGTCAGTTCCCGCACCCTCAAACAGCGTCACAACCTGATCAGCCTTGATGTCCTTAAAGATGTCTCGGGTTCCGCCGATCCAGTGGACTTCGATCTGGTCGATGTGATTCCGTCCGCCGAGGCCGAAGTACAGGCGGGTTCCGTAATGGCTCTGGTACCCCCGCCCGCTATGCACTTCGTCAATTTGGGCCAAATCTCCAGCAATGACTCGAACACGTGCACCGACGCCATCGCGGTTCGTGCTGACTCCGCGAACTTGGAGCTGAAGCCAGTGACGGCCAGGGGGAGAATCATTGCGTAGCACGGTCGGCTCACGCCTGGAATTCAGGATCACCACATCGACATCACCGTCGCCGTCCAGATCGTCAAAGCCGGCGCCACGGCTTGACCGTTTGACCTTCATCCCTTC
>CAZFLF010000223.1:0-8613 GCA_964519825.1 uncultured Pirellulaceae bacterium
GTTGGCCGTGTGCTGCCGCGATCGCGACAAGATGCTGGTGCATCGCCGGCTCGAATCGGGCGAGCGCGTCATCGATCGTCCGTGCCCGCCACAAGAAAATGCCGGAGTTCCAATAAAAGCTACCGTCAGCGACGTATTGCTGAGCGGTTGCCAAATTGGGCTTTTCCCGAAACATGCGCACGCGAAACACGCCAGACTGCAGTGCGTCGCCTCGTTCAATGTATCCAAACGATTCCGCGGGATAGGCGGGACGCACGCCAAATGTCACGATGCGTCGCGGGTCTTCATCGATCAACTTCGTCGCCCCGAGCACGGCGGCATGGAATTGCGCTGTCGTTTGAATTGCATGATCCGCCGGCATGACCAGCATCGTGGCGTTATCGTCCCTGCGTCGCACAATGCCCGCCGCCAATCCGATGCACGGCGCCGTATCACGCTTACACGGTTCCCCAAGAATGGCTTGGGCCGGCAGCTCGGGAAGTTGCTCCGCCATCGCCTCCACAAGTGCTTCGTTGGTCACAAGCAACATGCGATCGACTGGCGTCAAGCCTCGCACGCGATCCACGGTGGCCTGGATCATCGTGCGATCGGAAGCCAGATTGAGCAGTTGTTTGGGGAACTTCGCGCGGCTGGCCGGCCAGAATCGCGTTCCCGCCCCACCGGCCATGATGATCGCGTACAGCATGGATGCCTGATTGAAAGAAGTCTTGTCTTTCTCGACGCTAGCGCGCGGTCCAGAGTCTAGCGGCGAACGCCAAACGAGGCCACGCTAATGCTCTCTAACGCTTGGATTGATGGATGGGAGGGCAAGGCTCCTGCCGAGCCGGGGCATTGGTTCCGGCTCGGCAGGAGCCTCGCCCTCCCCAATTTGCCGGACATACTCGCACTCATAGCCCTTTAAACCGCCAGATTTCAGGTCTCGAATCCGCAATTTGCCGTGCTTGCGGCAACTTGGCCGTGGACAATTCGTCATCTAAGATGCTTCCGGTCGCGGCGAATACCCCGGTAGTTTTGTGACGGTTCCGTCGTCATTCGCGGCGGAACAACACCATGGGAAGCTCGGTCTGGCAGAAACAGGCCGCAATTTTCGGGGGAACTACATATGTCCGACGCAGCGAACTCCGATCGCAAGGGCACTCGCGTGATGTTTTTGGACCAAACGGGCGCGAAATCGGTCGAAGCCGTGATTGCCGATAGCGTTTCGGTCAAACGCATTTTGCCAAACATTATTACTAAGATGAATCTTCCCGTGATGGGACCCGACGGTCAGCCAATGAGTTATAGCCTCGACCACAAAGAAGGGGGCAAACGGCTCCACGAGGAACAGACATTACCCGTGGCTCAGGTCAAGGACGGCGATCACCTTATCGTGTATCCGGAAATCGTCGCGGGCTGAGTAAAGTGGTAGGGAGTCTTTCTTGCGGCGGCGGAATCGTTATCACATAAGTGCAGCACTTACGCCGCCGCAAAAAAGACTCCCAACCCCGTGCTCCGTTTGATCGCTGGTTTTGAAGCGGGATAATATCCGATTCGACATCGCTGACACTCAGGAAGACCCTCGCCATGATCCCAGCTCGCGAATCACCTCGCGTCCGACGCTTGCGCAGCGATCACAAAGCGTTGGAACAGCTGCGTCGCGAGAGTTCGATCCTCGACTTCCACACCCATGCGGTGTTGGCCGACCCGCCGCACGAATACCTCATCCGACTGCTTGGGCGAGGCGTTTGGCGGCCACCCCATTCCGTCGACGTCATCGTACGCGAATCGCATGAAGTGAAAATTCGCCTTGGCGCAAATTATCCCCGTATGATGCCGGAGTTGGTTTGGCAGTCACCGATTTTTCACCCGAACATTTCCAGCAGTGGCGTTGTCTGCCTGGGCGGATACGGAACATTTTGGGCACCAAGTCTCAATTTGGATGAACTCTGCGTCATGCTGTGGGACATGGTGCGATACGCGAACTTCGACGTTAACAGCCCATACAACCGCGAAGCAGCGCTGTGGGCCAAGACACAGAAGCAGTTCCCCTTTCCATTCGATCCTCGCCCGCTACGAGATCGCGTGAATGGGCAAGCTCACCGTGGAGGCCTGCCGTCGTCCGGACCGGCCACAACAAGCTGGGCCGAACCGCCGGAGATTCAGTTTTTGGGCGATGTCGTGATTGACGCTCAAGTGATCGATGCGGACGTTATCGACGCGGATGTGATTGACTCAGCGACCATCGCGCCAGTTCGTCCAGGAATCCTGATCATCGAATGATCGCAGTTGCTGCGGCGCGTCACGGATGAACGGCAGGTTCACCGGCAGCAGCCTTCTCTTGCTCTTGTGCGAGTTTCTCTTGGCAGACCCAAGTCAATCGCCCAAGTAATCGAAAGTAGAGCAAGGACACAACAACCAGGCCTGTGCAGACGACGAAGTTCAGAATACTGGACGATGAATTCAGTCTCACGGCGAACAGTCCCATACCGAGGCTGACCAGACCGAGAGCCTGAATCGTAAAGACCAGCCAGGATTTCGACGAAAGTTGCAGTCCGCGCCAAACCGCCGGCGAGAACGGCGTATTATTCTCCAGAAACGATAGCAAGATCACAGGGAAGACCGTGGCCAGTAGAACACCGGCGGGGACCGCACCAAACCAGAAAGCACTCGTCGCAGACCCAGTCGTCGAGTAGACCACCTGAGCCATGATTCCGGCGAGAAATAGTGTCATAAACAGGCTGACGAACAGCGGCCAACTCTCGAAGAACCATTCCGCTGGATTGAGGCCTGGAAGATTGTCCATCTCGTCACGCCCGTGCGAAGTTGTTTGGGCCACGGAAAGCAGCAGCATCGCGAAGTTGGCCGCCAAAAGAAGACCGAACACCAATGCGAAAGGCCGAAGCATCGCACTGCCAAATTGCTGAATCGCCCCACCCTCCGTCAGGTTGATCGCCTCCTGGATCGCACCCGACTCCAACCACCACCCGAGTGCGATGAAGAAAATGCGGAGGAGGACCGTCGGGTCTTGTAGGAATCGGAATACTCCCGTAGTCATCGGACTGCCGGGGAGCGGCGGATTCACCCGCAATTGCTCTTCCAACTCCTCTTGCGCGCGGGCCAGGGTGTCGCGCGAAGCGTCCTGGGGCGTCAGGATCCGCGGACGTTGCGTGGGAACGAGTGACGGTGCGGGTGATGATTGCGACGCGGGCCAATCGGGCAGGTCGCGCAAATCGGATTTCGTCGACAGCACAGGAGGAGGCTCGCTAAGCCGGATTTCGTCGTCGTCCGGGGACACCGTATCGAGCCGGGGTCGCCGCGATTTGCGTGACGGCTCGCGCACTTTGTACTTGCTATGGCAATCGGGACAACGCACTGAGTGCCCCACCTGCTCACTCCTGGCCTCCAGCCGAGTACCACACAGCGGGCAAACGGCCGTGAAGTCGTACGGTTCATCGCCGGTCGGAGGTTGATGAGGTTGGGACGCATCGACCTTCAGCAATGCGTCCAGTTGGCGACGGTCCTCAGCCCATGTCCCTTCATCTCCCAATTCCGTCGGCGGTGCTTCATCCCCAACGGAGGAGTCCAGCAAATCGTCATCGACCCGCAAATTCCCTAGGCGGTCGGAATCGGAACGTTGAGGGTCGGGAGGAGGATTCGACGCGGCGTCAGGTTCGGCTCGCCGCGCTTTGGGCGCTGCTTTCGGAGTCGGCTTGGTCGGTGCAGCGGGACGTGCGACGACGAATTCCTCCAGGCAATCGGGACAAGTGATGCGTGTATCCACTTGCGTGTCCTTCGCGGACACCGACGACTTGCATTGCGGGCAAATGACATGAAACGTCGAGGTCGGGCGAGACACGGTTGGCACCTGACAATTCGAATGGAAGTGGCGGCAGTATTATAACTGACGACACCATCTCCGCGTCCTGCAGTGCGATTGGTTGTTGTAAGTCGCGCGGCGCGGTCGAAGCAGGCTCACGCCAAGCCGCCAAACGCAAAGCGAATGATTACAAGTAATTGTTCTTCTTTGCGCCTTCGCGCCTTGGCGTGAGACTCTGTTGCAAGGCGAAGTCGCTCGGCGATGCGAGCTACGTCACGACGGAGCGTGACGGCCACGGCGAAGGC
Source organism: uncultured Pirellulaceae bacterium (assembly GCA_964519825.1). GTDB lineage: Bacteria > Planctomycetota > Planctomycetia > Pirellulales > Pirellulaceae > CAZFLF01. The sequence continues at coordinate 4,102 of CAZFLF010000223.1, forward strand.
GACCTTACTTATGGGAGTTCGACGCACACGATCTCGCTGTCATCGCGAGCATAAATATGGCGGCCCGCGAAAGCTGGATGAGCCCAGGTCGGACCGATAATCTTCGCTCGCCAAAACTCGGTAAGTCCCGTCGGAGTAAGTCGCAGCAACTCGAGTTCTCCTTCCGCATTCAGGCAGAGCGCCCGATCGGTGTCAGCCAGCCAAATCAGGCTCGCTTGCGGATTGCGATCGCGCGGTGTGATCTTGTGGTCGTCGGTCCACACCTTTTCACCTGTCGCCGAACGGAAACAAACTAGGCCGTGTTGCTTGTCGAGCAGATACACGTGTCCATCACGGTATAGAGGCTGGGACATCAGTCCGCGCAGGAACTTATTTTCTTCCCACAGAAGCCGGCTATCGCCCGGTGAATCTCCGAGACCGATCGCTTTGGAGCCGTCCCAATAACCACAGACGATCACCGTGTTCTCATAAAAGAGAGGAGATGCGATCGATACTCCATAGGTCACCTTGTAGGGAACCCGCCAGAGTTCACGACCGTCCCCCAACGAAAGGCCCAATACGTGCTCCGGCGTCCAGCCGACCAGTTCGTCTCGGCCGCCGCGTCGAATGACGATTGGCGTTCCGTATCCCGTTGGGTCAGGGCCGCCGCGCCAGATTTCTTGTCCCGTACGCCGATCCAAGGCCAGGTACGCACCTCGTTCCATTCCAGCGTGAATCACGACTTTGTCACCGTGAATCACGGGCGAGGCGGCGAATCCCCAAGTCGGTTGCTGGGCAGTGAAATCGCGGACCAAGTCATGGGTCCAAATCACTTTGCCTGAAATCGCGTCCAGGCAATTCACATGACCCACCGCACCAAGCGTGTAGACTCGCCCGTCGAACACGGTCGGCGTACAGCGCGGACCTTTACCGTAATCCAAGTCGGCGTACTTGGCAGTGTACGTGTGCTCCCAGGCCGTTCGGCCTGTCTCCGCGTTGAAACACACGACTCGTTCGGTATCGGCCGGAGACTTGGGCTTGTCCATCGAATAGGCTCGCCCGGCGACCACCGCGATGCCGGAAAAACCAGCTCCGATTGGCGACTTCCACACGGTCTTTAAACCGGAGGCCGGGAGAGTGGCCGCAACTTGCGGTGAATTCCACGAACCGTCGCGGCGTGCCCCGCGCCAATTTGGCCAATCCTCCCCCAACGACGATTCCCGGCTGGCTACCACCAGCAACAGTAGCGAGAAGGCGCGGCTCGCGAGTTGCGATCGCTGTGACGTCGGGATACGTGATCGGGCCCGGATATGCTGCCAAACTTCACCCATTTACCACCAATTCGCCCAACCTATTCGCCAAACACTTCCTTTACGGCCTCACCACCATCGACGACTTTCAGCGGCCGGCCGATGTTGCTCATGTTCTCCTTGTTAGCGTCGATTCTCAGGCTGTGGCAGACGGTACGTAGAAAGTCTGGCACTCCGATCGGACGATCTTTCACGTCCTCGCCGCTGGCGCTTGTCGCTCCGATGACTTGGCCCCCTTTGACTCCACCGCCGGCGAGTGCTGCGTTGAACGCTTTCGGGTAGTGGTCGCGTCCGCCGCGCGGATTGATGCGCGGAGTGCGACCAAACTCGCCCATCCATACGACGAGCGTGCGGTCCAACATGCCACGCTCTCGAAGATCTTGGACCAACGCGGCGAACGGTTGGTCCATGGTTTGGCACAGCGTCCGGGAACGTTCAGCGTTGTTGTCGTGCGTATCCCAATTGCCGAGGGTGACTTCGACGAAGGTCACGCCGGCTTCCACTAACCGCCGCGCGAGCAAGCAACCGTTGGCGAATGGCGACGAACCAAATGCATCCCGCACTTTTTGCGGCTCGTGGGACAGATCAAATGTGTCCATTTTCGGGCTAAGCACGAGCTTCGAGGCTTTGTCGTACAGCTTGCGATGGTCCCCGACCTCTTGATTGCCTCCGCTCCGATCATATTCCCCTTCCAACTCACCGAGCAAACCAAGTCGTCGACGAAATCGGGCTTCGGGAACCGGTACCGTGGTGTTGCTTGGTGCACGACTCGCGTCCTGGACGACAAAGGGGTCATAAGACACGCCCAGGAAACCACCTCCGCCGGAACCGCGAGCATTCCCGTCGCCGACGCGGACAAAGCTCGGCAGATCAAATAGGGGGTCGCCCAACTCATGTGCGGCCAACGCTCCAAGCGACGGATGCTTCACGCTCGCCGTCGGCAGGTAACCGGTGTGCATCAAGTAAGTCGCCCGCGGGTGATTTCCTTCGCGGCTATTTACCGACCGGAGCACGCACAAATCGCTCATGGACTTGGCAAGCTGCGGTAAGTTTTCAGAGATCTCGATTCCCGAAACGGCTGTCTGGATCGTCTTGGTTTCGCCCCCATTCTCATGCCCGGGTTTGGGATCGAACGTCTCCAATTGGCTCGGCCCTCCCTGCATCCACAACAGGATGCAGGCCATGTTCTGCTTACGCAGCTCACCGGCATGGGCTGTCATCCAGTCGTTCCAACTTAGCGCCCCGCTGGCCGCTCCTGCAAGCGACACTCTCTTCAGGAACTCACGACGCCCGACGACACCGTGACGGCTAACCGTGACCTCGGTTTGGCGATGCAATTGGAAGGTCATTGTTCAACTCCCGTGAGCGGTTATTAATCCAGATAATGGCTGTGCGATTCCAGTTTCCGCGACCTACTGTGAACGGTTCCAACGAATTGATACGCGACCCGTCCGCGTTGCAAATTCATTTCCGATAGGTGAACTCTGTCGAGTTGATCAGCGACCAGAGGATGTCCTCAAACGCCTCATTCCGATCGTTGACCTGGCGGATGTAAGCGAGGCACGTCTGCGATTCCTTCTCGGTTGGCCCGCGCCCGAGCGTGTTCAAGTACACCTCGACCAGGGCAGCGGTGTTGTCCTTATTATTGGCGAGTAGACCGCCCAGCGCGTCGCGGCGATAAGCGCTGATGCCTTGGGTGATCAGCGGTGAGTTCATCATCATCAGTGCTTGCGGGATCGATGCGGCGACTTCTTCACGCGGCTCGCTCGGGTCGTAACCGAAGACCTGATTGAACAGGAACCGAGGGTCGCGGCGGAAATTCGGCGGACCATCGTTCGGAACTTGTGGCAGACGTCCCTCGAGATTCAGCACTGACACGAGTGAATCGAACAGCTGATCGGCCCGCAGGCGCTGCGAACAATTCGCAACGAACGGCGAGTTTGCGGTAGCAGACCGGCTACGGCTTTCGCGCTGATAAGCCTCCGTAGCCATGACTGTCTGAAAGAACCACTTCACGTCATATCCGCTATCGACAAACGCCCGCGCCAAATAATCGATGGTTTTCGGCGCGGAGCATTCACGATCCGGTCCGAGATCATCGACCGGTTCATAGAATCCTCTGCCAATTAACTCGGACCAGACGCGATTGACGAACGCCTTGGCAAACCACGGGTTGTCTTGGGCGGTAATCCAGTTTGCCAAAGCGACGCGCCGATCGGCATCCTTGACGCCGGTCGATAACTTCTGTCCCGTCAGGAAGAACACCGGCTGCATCTCCGTCCCCTTCGATGACGGATTCTTCGTGTCCGGCATGTAATGTTCGAGCGTGCCGAAGAAGCGGTTGTTGTTATTGGGTCGGCGACGGCCGAAATCAGCATCGATCGTCGTCACCACCAATGTGCGATCTTCCATGTTCAACCGCACGCCAACGCGCGGGAAGAACGCCGCCAAATGGTGGAACTGTTCGCGCTTCCAACGATCGGTGGGATGGTCATGGCATTGGGCACATTGAATCTGGACCCCGAGGAAGATGCGGGATACCTCCGAGGTGACGTCTTCCGGCATTCCAGCCTGGGCCACGATCAACCCCGTGTTACCGTTGTCCCGCGTGTTCCCCGATGCGGTGATGAGCTGCGTCGCAGTATCGCTCCACGGTTTGTTTTCGTTGATTTGTTTCGTCAGGAAATCCGTGAACGATGCCACGGCCAAGAGAGCACGGTCCTCAGTGCGCCGGAACATCACGACGTCACGCCAGTACCTCCCCCAATTCGCGCCGAATTCTTGATCCGCCAACAAGCGCGTGATCAGTTGCTGCCGCTTGTGCGGGTCCTGGTCGAGACAGAATGTCAGTATGTCATCCTGAGTCGCAGGCCGACCCAGCAAGTCCAGAAAAACTCGCCGGAGGAACGTTTCATCGCCGCTGACCGGAGCCCGTTGGCCCGGTTTCGTGCCGGCGTCCTCGGTAAGTAACCGGTCGATCTGCTGGGCGGTTTCTTGAGTCGGCGGGCCGGCCAACAACGGCGTGCTCGCAATGGCCGACAGAACCAAGCCACAGAACCAAAAAACGCAACGGATTCGGCAAAATCGATTCACGGCAGCTTTCCCTTTTTACGAGACAAGTCGTGCAAGACGTCTACCGAACGCCCTATTTAACCCGGACGCAGGGGGAAGGTTTCGTCGGTCCTCGGGGTGGTTTCACATTCGGGAGGGCGAGGCTCCTGCC
>CAZFLF010000224.1:0-8603 GCA_964519825.1 uncultured Pirellulaceae bacterium
CTTTAGATTCCTACACACACTTGGCCGGTGCTTTTGTCGAACATCGTTCTATCAAGGCTCCGTCCGCACCTACCGGTAAGACTTTCATGATTGCAAAACTTGCGTTGGAAGATGGCACAGTCTACGCCGGAGAAGCGTTCGGAGCGGTTGGCGAAGTCGACGGCGAGGTTGTGTTCAACACATCCATGACCGGCTATCAAGAGATTTTGACCGACCCGAGCTATCGGGGTCAGATCGTCACAATGACTTACCCGGAAATCGGAAACTACGGAGTCAATCTGGAAGATGTCGAAAGTGAGCGGCCACATTTGGCGGGCTTCATCGTGCGGGAGAACAGCCGGACGGTCAGCAATTTTCGGGCGGATGGCTCGCTATCCGATTACCTTCGGAAGCACAACATCGTTGGTCTGACCGACATTGATACTCGATCGCTGGTGCGCCGCATCCGAACGAAAGGAGCGTTGAAAGGCGTGCTATCGACTATGGACTTGGACGATGCCAGCCTGGTTGCCAAAGCTAAAGCGAGCCCCGGTCTGGTTGGCCGCGATCTCGTTCGGGAAGTCGTTCCGGAACAGTCGCGCGAATGGCAGGAACTACTCAGTCCATGGGCCAATTTGCACCCCGCGGCAGTCGGTGCGGGGACTCTTACGGACAAGCACGTTATCGCGCTCGACTATGGAATGAAATGGAACATCGCCCGGCACCTGCGCGATATGGGTTGCCGTGTGACCATTCTGCCCGGCACCACGGCGACTGCCAGCAAGATTCTTTCTTATGATCCGGACGGCGTGTTCCTGTCGAACGGTCCGGGCGACCCAGAACCGCTAACTTACGCAATCGAAACGATTCGCGGAGTATTGGGAAAGACGCCGGTATTTGGGATTTGTCTCGGTCATCAGTTGCTTGGGCTGGCCTGTGGAGCTAAGACGTTCAAACTCAAATTCGGTCATCACGGGGCGAATCAGCCCGTGCTCAACGTTCTGACCGGCGCTGTGGAGATTACAGCGCAAAACCACGGCTTTGCGGTGGATGAGGAGACGCTGCCGGGGACGCTTGAAATCACCCACCGTAACCTCAATGACAATACGGTCGCCGGGATGCGCCACCGCAGTTTGCCGGCGTTCAGCGTGCAGTACCATCCCGAATCGTCATCCGGGCCGCATGATAGCCGCTATCTGTTCCACCAATTCCGCGAATTGATGATGGCGGGAGTTGCTTAGGCCGGCCTGGTCGCGGTCGAAGAGGACCTTTAGCGAAGTACGGCCTCGTTGACGCGCGGAAAGTGCTCGAATTGATTGCGGCCGCGCTCGTCGTTCCAGCGCAGATTCGTTTTGATGAATCCCGACTCGGAACTGTCGGGCCAATGGGCCAGCAGCAGCACCAAGTGCTCCTTGGCTTTCACAGGGTCCACCATCGCCGCAGTAACTCCCCAGTCGCCACTGAAGATGCCCGCCAACATCCAATGGGCCCGCAGCGCGGTGTGCAGCGTCGCATCGTGGGGCGCCGTGGCAAGCATCTCGTAAAGCTTGATTGCCGCGGGGTAATCCTTCTTCACGATCAGGTTGTAGTCCGCCTCGATTTCGGTCTTTACGAGATCGACTTGGGCGTGTTCGCGTTCCCGATAAGCGCGTTTCAACGCCTCCGTGAATAGTTGCGACTTAGCCTTCGCCTCCTCGGTGCGGCCGCCATTGAGCGCCCCTTGAGCCTGGTTAAAGTAGCAACTGGCTAGCAACATCTGGATGAATGGATTGCGCACATCTTGGCTCGCCGCCCGCCCGAGCAACTGCTCTGCCTGCTCCAATCGTGTCTTGCCGGTGGCGTCACCGACGGGATAGGCTAGCGCCTGTTCCAACGCTTCAAAACCGCCGAGCAAATCTGTGCGTGATTCCACGTTATTGGCGACGGGAGTGAGCACTTGCGACTTCAAGGTTGTGTTATCGCGCAATCCGACGAATGCGGCGTACAAGGTCGGCGCTGATTTGGGGTCGAGCGTGGCGAGCGTCCATTTGCTAACCAGGTTGCCGGCCAATTCATTCTCCGGCAGCGCCGCACTCGTGAACGCTTGCGATTCCGTTACTTTTTGTCCGTCCGTTTTGCGGTAAATCGCGGACCTTACTTGCACGACTCCTTGAGCCCGTCGGTAGGTGCCCCACACCAAATAATCGACGCGCAATTGCATAGCCACCGCTTGCAATTGCTGAGCTGGAGCAACGTTTGCTGCCTTGATTCGACGCAGCGCACGCTCGACGTCGACTGGGCTGGCTACCTCCGTGCTCGGAATCGTTCTGAATTTTTGCCGCAGTTCGGTCGCGATCTGTACCGCCTCCTGAGCTGGATCGAAGGTCATTTGGTCAAGCGGAAGATGCGGCAGTACTGCCAGGCGCAACCGCTGTCCGTCCGACACCGGTAACTTCGCTGTGGCGGCGGCTTGCCGCGCCGTCTCCACTTCGGCGCGCGTGATTGTCCCAATTCGCTGCCGATCCACGCGTCCCTTTTTAGCGGCTTCGATCAACGCCGAGCGGATGTCGGGATAGGACAAATCGAGCATCAAACCTCCGGTTCCAGTCGCCAACGCGTTCATGAACTTCCGCGTCTTGTCGAGCACCTGCTCGTAAACGGATCGCTCCTGCTCGCGGCTCGTACAGAGCACGCAACTGATCTGGACCCCCTTGCGCTGCGCCAAATTGACGAGCAGATCCGTATCAAACCGGCGCCGAGCCCCCGTGTTCTGGTCCTTGTCGACAAAGTCCGGATCGTAGGGGGGTGCATCGCCAAATAGCAACAACCAACGGGATGAGTCCGGGCCTTCCGACCAGTTCAACTTGCTAAGCGCCTCATGGACCCCAAGGTCGGGCAATTCAAGAAAGTAGGGTGCGCCCGATTCTGGTACTAACTTGGTAAACGATTCAGCCAGTGCCTGCTCATCAGCCGTGAATTGGCTGTGCAGCATGGTCACTTCACCTGACGGCGAACCAGAATCGCGGTACACGATGAGCGCCAAAGAAACATGATCACCTTTGTATTGCCGCAAGTCCGCGACCACGCTGCGCAGTGCGTTCCGCACCCCCTCGATGTCGGTCGCCATGCTGTCGGTGCCATCCACCACCAGCGCCACCTGCAATTCTTGTTGACTTGACTCGACGAGATCCAAGAAACTCCGCTGCAGCAGTCCCATCGTCTTATGCGCGGGAGCGCGCTGAGGGTTAAAGACTGACTCCAAAGCCAGTCCTGCGGGTGAAGTTGCAGGCGCCTGGCCGAATGCGGCCTGCGCGGTGAATAAGCTACTTGCCAAAACACCCCACAAAATTCGTCGCATCATGGTTTGATTCCTCGGAGCGTCCTGCCGGTGGCGGATCAAGTTTGAGACAACCGTGGCTTCTTTCGTAATGGAAGTGACAAGTGGGACGTGGGGCGTCCCGAGCAAGCCGACTTCGTCTCCGTTTCAATGGTCAGCAGTATAGAGATTCCGCGACAAAGGTGCGCGGGAATTGATCCGCGGGGAGGTCGAACCGATTCGCAAGATGAGGACCAGAGAATACAGACTTGTGTAATGCAACGAGCATCAGCCCTCGGACTGTTCCGGACCAGCGTTGGATCCGGGGACTGACGCCACCGGGCTCGCCAACAGATTGGCTGTGATTTCCGGGGCTGTGATTTCCGGGGCTGTGATTTCCGGGGCCGCAACGGGGAGTACGGCCGCTACGGCAGTAATCTGGATCCGGCGCGGCGTGATCTCGATCAAATGCATGTACCGACGAGCGGCAGGATCGACCTGTTGCTGGCAGCGGCATAAGACCGTCGTCACATCGCCGTGCGTGTGTGCTCGATGCTGGCAAACCGGGCACTCCCACAACCGCCGCAAATCATATTTCAGCCGCTGATAGGGTCCCTTCACGGCGTTTTTCCTGCAACACACATCGAATGGTGGGATGCGACTAATGGTGGGATGGGGCGTAGTACGGATTTCGTCCGGCGGCATGGTCGGTCACGTCGAGGATCGCCCCCACCTCCGGCACGATTCGGCGAATCGCCGACTCGACTCCTTGCCGTAATGTCTGGGTCGCTTGGCCGCAACCTTGGCATCCTCCACCCATGCGAATGAAGATGTCATTCTTCCGAACATCGATCAATTGCACGACTCCGCCGTGCGACGCGACCGACGGATTAATGTCCGTGTCGAGAACGTCCTGCACGCGATCGCGAATTTCGTCGGCGGCTGGAAGCGAGTTGCGAATCGATTCGTTCACCGCCGGTTGGCCGCTGGCCACGTGCTCGCGAATGGCCGCCCCAATCTTTTTGCCAATTACCGGCCATTCTTCGAAGCCACCCTTCGTGACAGTGACTTGATCATGCGAAATCAGGACGTTCGCGACCCCTTCGATCGCGAACAGCTTGCTCGCCAAATTCGATTCCGCGGCACGCGCTGAATTGCCAAAGAAGAACGATTCATTTGGGTAAATGGGCCTATCGACGGTGAAACAGCACATTGCGCTGGTCAACGGATCGGCAGAAATGCGTATTTGAGTTGGATCCATGATTCTGCTCCGAGGAACTTTGTTTAACCGATGTCTCTCTCGCAAGTCATTATATTGATCAGCGACGATTGTGGTACGACCATTGTCTCTCTGTAGCGACGAATTCCCAACGCGACAGGACTAGTTGAACAGCGCCACTTCGACATTCCAGGTCGATTGATCAGTCTCATCGCAGCAAATCGCTGACCAGGTCATAGCCGATCAGGAAAATAGCCGCGTCAACCAAGCAATGGCTGGCCCACGGTCCGACTAGCGATTGCGACCGCTCGTACAACCATGCCCAGACCGCGCCGCCGATCGCCACGCAGCACGAGAACAGCCAAGTTGCCGGCGATGACCAACCGAAAAACGTCGCGAGCACCAGGACATGGTGTGACATGAATCCAACACTCGAGACCAGAATCGCGGTCGGCAGTGAACTCACCGAGCGCAATTCGCGGAACACGAACCACCGCCAGTAATATTCCTCCAACAGCGAATGACACAGGGCGTAAAAGAACCCAACCGCCGCATACTTCGCCGGTGAATCCAGCCCCATCCCTGTAACTTTGGCTCGCACCTGTTCCGCCGGGCCAGTGAAGAATCCGGCGGGCTTCAGGCCAAAGACGTACAACAATCCCATCACCACACCAATGAACAAGCCAAAGCCTAGACCAATCCAAAATCCACGAGCACGCGGCCAAACCCAGCGGAAATCTTTGCGCCTCGTCGCGAAGACCCAAATGACCGGGAGGGCGAACTGAATGGCTTTGCTCACCGCATAGGCGGTCTGCTGCACTCTCGGCGCCGACGTCCGCAAAGCCACGAAATAGATCCAAGTAATCAGCGTCGGAAAGGTCAGAGCAAAGAAAATCACCAGCAGCGATAACTTGCGATTTCCACTCATCTGGATTGTTCTCAGGAGAAATTGAGAATCACCGTGCAGTATTCACGGCCCAGTATTTACTGCCCAGTATTTTTGGCATTGGCCAACTGATAATTCATTGGGGGTCGAGCGATTTATTTCCGACTGGTACGAGTCAGGTCTGGTGCGCTTCGGCCTTCGTGTTGCGGAGCAACACGGCTACGTGGGAATAAACAAGCCCGTCAAGTCTTGGGCGGCATCCGATCAAGGAAGCCGCAGAGACTGGACGGGCGATCATGGAAAATCGATTCGTCGAAACTGGGCGTTACGACTTTTCTGGCATTATGACTTTTCCGGCGGATGCTCGCTGGCAGCGGATGGTACGACCCACACCTTCAAGTCGGCTTCGATCTCCTGGTGCAGGTGAATCTTGACCGTGTACAAACCCAGTTCTTTGAGCGGACCTGACAGACGCACCTGATCCGAAGTGATCGTAAAGCCAGCTTGCTTTAACGAACTGGAAATGTCTTGCGACCCCACGCTGCCGTAGAGATGCCCTTCGTCGTTCGCGTTGGCTTCAATGGTGATACTCTGCTTGCCGATACTGTCCGCTAAGGTCCGCAAGCTAGCCAGCCGTGCACGCTCGATCTCCTGCAATTTCGCTTTGTGCTTCTCGACCATGCGCTTGTGATGGTCCGAGGCCAAAGTGGCCAAGCCTTGCGGCAGCAGGTAATTGTTCGCATAGCCGGACTTCACTTCGACCACGTCGCCTTGCTTACCGAGGTGGTCGACCGATTGGATGAGCAGCAATTGCACTCCACCGTTCGGGCCTTTGGGAAGCCGCTTGAAGTGGGACGGACTCTTACGTTGAGAAGCGGGACTCACCATTGTTTCTGGCCTTGTTTATGTCGATCTCAAGATTCTGTGCTATCAAATTCTGTCGTATCTGATTCGGCGGTATCTGATTCAGTGGTCAGAACGGAATATCTTCCGCCGGTTTACCGGCCGGAGTGGGAATTCGAGGAGGCGCTTCAGCGCCCGACGTTTGAAACTCCGATTCATCAAAGTGAGGTGCGGGCTGCGCCGATCGCTGACCGCCGCCCCCTTTTGATCCGAGCATTTGCATCACTTCCCCGACGACCCGCAGCTTCGAACGCTTCTGGCCGTCCTTTCCCATTGGTCGTATTTCAGTCGTCCTTCGATCAAGACATTGGATCCCTTACTTAAATACTCGCTGGCAATCTCCGCGATACGCCCCCACAACGTCACATCCACAAACACCGGTTCGTCGACCCATTCCCCCGTCTGCTGATTCTTGCGGCGATCATTGATCGCCAACCCAATCTCGGTAACCGCGGTTCCCGATTGCAAATACTTCAGTTCCACGTCCCGTGTCAAATTCCCGACCAACACTACCCGGTTAAAGCTTGCCATGGCACGACCTCCAAATGATTGAGCCAGTGAACAAATGTCTCGTATGCAAGCTACCAGACCCTTCAACACGATTCAAGTAGTATTTTTGGGGGATCAGCCGAAACGAATAACCGGGAAACTTACGACCGATTAAACATGGGCTTCCTCGGGTACAGCGAATTCGGGAACGTCTGGCTTTGGCTCCGGCTTGGGCGTCTCGACGATCGGCTTTACCCCGGTGGCGTGGGCAACAAGGACGCCCACCAAACGCGGCTCAACAACCAGTGTCAAGTTCCGCAGGATGTTTTCGTTGAGGTGGCACTGTCGGTCGAATTCCACCAATTTCTGGCTGTCGAGCCGGAAATAGGTCAGCCAATAGGTCCCCTTGCGGTGACCGTTGATCGAGTATGCCAATTTCTGTTCGTTCCACAATCGGTTGGCGAGGATCTCACCTCCCAATTTTTCCACAATTGCCGGAATCGTCCCGGCCACACCTCCCGGATCCCGCGCATACTTGTTGGAATCGAGGATAAACAGCGTTTCGTAAACATTAATCTTAGCCAATGTTCAGTCTCCATCAGTAGTTGTCTAACCAGCATTGCACTGGTTCATGCAGGTTTGAATACCGTCGCGAACCCAGATGGCCACGGCATCCGCGCTGCGTCGAATGGATTCATTAATGAGCGGAACCTCGTCTTTGCTGAACTTTGCCAGGACGAAATCGGCGGGATCCCATTTCTCTGGCACCGGTCCAATACCAATTCTCAATCGCGGGATCTCGTCCGTCCCCAGCCGGCGCAGGATATCGTCCAAACCTTTCTGTCCGCCTGATGATCCCTTGATTCGCACACGGAGCGAACCCAGGGGCAGGGCAAAGTCATCGCAAATTACCAGCAAGTCCGAATGTTCCACTTTATAAAAGTCGCGAGCTTCCAGGACACTTCGCCCGCTTTGGTTCATAAAAGTTTGAGGGGACAGCAACCAACACGCTTCCCCCTCGATGCGGGCTTCGATCACTTCCCCTTGGAATTTGGCGCGCGGGACTGATCCCCCGCACCTGCTTGCCAGTTCAGAAATGACATGGAACCCGACATTGTGGCGAGTGTCCGCATATTTGCTGCCTGGATTACCCAAGCCGACGATCAATTTCATCGGACGCGGCCCACACACCACACAGCGACGCAGACAATACTGCCTCACAAGGAAGCATATTCACGATCCAAGTAGACTACGGCCACGCAGATTACGGCCACGTAGATTTCGCCCACGTAAGTTACTGGCGCGTAAGTTAGGGCCACGCAAGTTAGGGCCACGTAAGTTACGCCTCGCCTTCGCCTTCTTCATCCTCCTTCGGCTTTCGGATCAGTTCTGGTTCGTTGACGTCGACCGGCACGGCAGCGGCGTCTTCGTCAACCAGAGGTACGACGCATTGCACGACGACTTGATCGGCGGCGGTCACCAGCGATGCGCCTTTCGGAAGTTCCAAATCGCCGGCCGTTATGTGTCCGCCGACATTTAAATTGCTGATTTTCGCTTCGAGCTTATCCGGAATTAATCCGGCGGGGCACAGGATCTTCACGTCATGCAACACCAGCTGCACAATACCCCCTTCCTTGGTACCGGGGGCAGTTCCGCGGAGTTCGACATGCAGGACGACTTCAACCGTCTCTTCGGCCGAAACTCGCGCTAAGTCGATGTGCAACACCAGGCTGCCAAAGGGGTCCCATTGCACATCTTTGATCAGTGCGCTCTCGTTCACCGCACCCTTCAATTCCACCAAGTGGGCGCCGTGACGAACCGCCGAATGAACC
>CAZFLF010000225.1:0-8600 GCA_964519825.1 uncultured Pirellulaceae bacterium
GGAGGAGAATGGACGACGCGCGCAACGACCGTTTGGCCGCGGGTCAGCGTGAACTTGTTGTTCTCAACCTGAAGCCCGTCGGCTGGACCGACAAGCTGAACTTCGTACTCGCCCGCTCCGAGACGCAGCGTGTTCGGCGTCTGCGTCAGCGTTAGAGTTTTGAATGACTGGCCGGCGCGGACCACCCTCACCTCGATATCCGGAACAGAGGTTTCAATCACGAGCTGACCACCACCGGTTTGTAATGTGATAACGATTCCCAATGCCGCTAGTAAACCAACAAGCAGCAATGCCGCGATGGCTCGCTTGAAACGGCCAGACCGAGACTTCGATGCGCGCGGCTCCACGAACGCTTTCGCTATCTCCGGTGGAATAACTGGAACAATGCCGCGACCTGTCGCAATTTGGTCCGATCCAACCTGCTCTTGTTGACGACGCGCCGCAGCTTGAGTCGTCATACCGTCCCGTGCCAGGTCGCGGAGATTGTGTCCTGCGCAACATGGTTCAAGCGCGGCGGCGACTTCCTGCATGCCGGCTGGACGGTCCTCCAGACGACGCGCCAACATGCGATCCACTAAGCTGCACAAGTCGACTGGCAACTCGCCCCGTTTCGTCGACAGCGGCGGCGGCGGTTCACCAGCGATGCGGCGCAGTTTCACGAGCGGCGAATCGGGCTGCGTACCGCTGTACGGCGCATGCGCTGCGAGAAGCTTGAACAGCGTCGCCCCCAATCCGTATACGTCGCAGCGCTCGTCGGCGTGGTGCGAATTCTCGAATTGTTCGGGCGCCATGTAATCCAGAGTTCCCATCAACTGACCAACCGTCGTCAGCTCGTCACAAATCAATTGTTCTCCCACGATCCGGGCGAGTCCCAGGTCCAGGATTTTGATCTCGCCGTCCGCGGTGAGCATGACATTGGAAGGTTTTACATCGCGATGAATGACTCCCTGCTCGTGGGCATGTGCGAGTCCCAGCGCCGTCCGCCGCGCCAATTCGCAAGCGTCGGCGGGAGACAGTGGACCGACGCATTTGACAAGTGTGCTGAGATCAATCCCATCGATCAGTTCCATGACCAGAAAATGAACCCCTTCGACCTCGCCGCCGTCGGTCGCTTGCACAATGGCGGGATGGCGAAGCTGGCCGACCGCCTGCATTTCGCGCTGGAAGCGGGCCACGGCGTGTGGATTGCCCAGGCATCGTTGCGGCAGTACCTTGACCGCGACCTGCCGCCGTAGCCGCCGGTGCATAGCCCGATAAACCGTCCCCATCCCGCCGCGAGCGATCGGCTCGATCAGTTCATAATCCCGCAAGCATTGTGCGGCAGCGGACGCTTCCGGTGCGGCGACCACGGGTGGGGGCAACTTCAGCGATTTCGCGCGCCGCGCCGCCAACCGATAGGCCGTCGACTCGGAATTACTAACTGCCGGCCCGCGCAATGTTTTCAGCAGTGTGTCTTCGGACCGATCCAGCTGCGAAACCGTCTCCTCGCAACGCCTACACGCTTCTACGTGCGCCGCGATCGCCTGCCAATCGTCATCTGGAAGATCCCCCAGCACGTACTTTTCGAGCCGCTCACGAGTTACGCATTCAGGTTGAGACATCGCTCGATCCGCTTGAACCAAAGTTAGAAATGGGAATCTCCGCCGCTATTACGTAACAACGTCGTCGCGCGACACGGTAGCCATTTGCTGTAGCAACACCGTGGCCGTTACGCTGTCGCGACGTATTACGGCACTCGATGGGACGTATGGGACGAATAAGTCGTATAGGACTTATTTGTCCCGCTTTGCTTTCGTTCAAGCTACGTCACGACGGAGCGTAACGGCTACGGTTACGGCTCCAGATCTCCAAGCTCCGCGCGCAACCTGCGCAAAACTCGCGACTTGGCTTGCCGTACGCCGTTTTGCGACAGCCCCAGCTCGGCAGCAATCTGATGTGTATCGTCACCGCCAACCACCGACCGCCAAAACGCATCCCAAGTACGCGGCTGGAATTCACCTCGGATCAGATCGAGGGCACGGTGGACCAGTGAATTCACTTCATACCGGGTCGCGTCCGAAGCATCATCGGACCATTCTTCCGGCAACGACTCCAACGAAATACCTAGCTCATGCAATTCCTGACCGATGACCTGGTGCTCCAATCGCCGATGATGATCACGGATTTTGTTGCGGGTGATGGTCCACAACCAGCCCCGAAAGCGTCCGCGGTGTGTGGCGTGCTGGAAGCGGTCGATCGAACCTGCGACGGCCGACAGGACTTCCTGCATCACGTCCGCTGCATCGTCGTCATGCAATCCGTGACGGTGTCCCCAATGAAAAACCAGTGGGCCATACAGGTCCACAAATCGCTCCCAGGCGAGTGGCTCGCGCGTCTTGAGCCGCACCAACAAGCTCGGCGACGTCGCGCCGGACGACCGAGACTCGTTTTCTTGCAGCGATGCCACGGCCGCGACCTCCCGGAACAAACGACTCTACAAAAGTCGCTCGGTAGTATAGTCGTCCGCGACCTCGTCGGTGACAACGTGATCTGTTTCACCGGAACGCGTTCCCTTTTTTCCAGATAAAAAACACGGGCAAACGATTGCTGACGACAATTAACTTCTATGCGCCGCCAGCCTATGACGCTGACGGTGACCCGTTATTAACCTCATCACGCCCGATTTCAGTCCGCCGAATCGTTTAACCGCAAGCCGCAGGCGAGCGCGTTGAAGCGTAGTCGATCTCCGCTCAGAGCGCTCGCCTGCGGATTGCGGTTAAACGATTCGATTTCGCAGCCATCACCGATCGACCGTTTCGTCGTATCCAAGTGGCTGGATTTGAGCTAGAAATGGATCTCGTTCAATACCTCCAATTGGATTCGCAGTGGCCACTTCGCCACGCGAATGCGATCCTCTTTGGATAATCGTTCGCTGTAGGTAGTACGGCATTGAATCTTTGGACGGTGTTCGGAAAGGAGAGAAAATGGACGCGGGCCATGCAATATCTCTATCTCTTCGTGAACCATCGCGGCGACATTTGCTCACCGCGGGAGTTGTTTCAGCATTGGGAGCGATGAGTGGCGGGCAATCCGTCCACTCGTCGGAGCGCGCTTCTGAACAAGATCGTCCCCGCGTCCGCGCAAAAAGCGTGGTGCTGATTTATCTGCAAGGTGGTCCGGCAACGCAGGACATGTTTGACCTTAAACCGCATGCACCCAACGGAGTGGGTGGCGAGTTCAAGCCAATCGCGACGAACGTGGCCGGTATCCACATTTCGGAACATCTTCCGAAAACTGCCGGCTGGATGAATAAGTCAGCAATTATCCGCAGCGTGTACCACGAAGGAGGCTGCCACAAGAACCTCCCGATGTACACGGGTCATGATTTGAATCTTCCCGACGAGGAGTTTCGTGACAGCGATCCTCCCAGTATCGGTTCGGTATGTGCCTACTTGGAGCGAGACCAGCAAAAAGCGTTGCCCACTTATGCCTATCTCCCGTGTCCGCTGGGATGGGGAGAAACTCGCAAGAAGGCCGGTCCGCATGCCGGTTTTCTTGGGCCAGGCTATGATCCCATTTGCACTGAATGCACGGCTTACGTGGATCATCCTCCCGATGAAATATGGAAACCGCAAGTGTTGCGTGGCGAGCCGCATCTGGCGGATATCGTGCTGCGCGAGGGATTATCGAGCGAGCGAATCACAGGACGCCGACAGGTCTTGGATCAACTCGGCGAGCGGTTCCGCGAATTGGAGGCCCGCGGCGTCCTGGGGAATTTTCCCAGTCAGCGGCGGCTCGCCTTCGACATTCTCACGTCGCCGCAAGTGCGCGAGGCATTCGACTTGAGTGGGGAAGATGCGAACGTACGTGAACGCTACGGTCGAACGCTCTTTGGCTCGTCAATGATGTTGGCCCGGCGTCTCGTACAGCGTGGGGTAAAGTTTGTGAATGTGAGTTGGGACAATTTCTCCAAACGCTTCGAGGTCAGCAAAGCGGCTTGGGATACACACGAACGCAATTTCCCGATGCTGCGCGACACGCTATTACCGAACTTCGACCAGTCCTATTCGGCGTTTATCGAAGACCTCCATGCTCGCGGTCTACTTGATCAGACGCTGGTGGTAACAATGGGAGAGATGGGGCGCACACCGAAAATCAATGCGCAAGGAGGCCGCGATCACTGGACACAATGTTACTCAGTGCTATTCGCCGGAGCGGGCATTCAACAGGGAATGATTCATGGCGCCTCCGACGACCAGGCTGCGTACATCAAGGACAAACCAGTCCACATTCGCGACATCGTTGCGACAATCTATTACCTTCTGGGAATCGATCCGGATATGCCCATCTACGATCGGGCACGTCGCCCGGTTGCAGTCGCGCATGGCGGACGGCCGGTGCAAGAAATTATTAGCTAGGACAAGAATCTCGAAAAAACTCTGCGATTCCATTTCCGGTTGGTGCCTCGAATCTCGATTTGTGATTGTAGAGATTGCTCCAACGAACCATCGCTTCTATTGGTGGGGAGGATTTTTATGAAACCTCACAATGCTTTT
The DNA here is from genome assembly GCA_964519825.1 of uncultured Pirellulaceae bacterium. GTDB lineage: Bacteria > Planctomycetota > Planctomycetia > Pirellulales > Pirellulaceae > CAZFLF01. The sequence continues at coordinate 4,536 of CAZFLF010000225.1, forward strand.
CGAATTGCGTTCGCAATGGCTGTTGTGGGTAGTTTGGCAATGTCAGCCCTCACTTTCGATCACTCGGTGATCGCCGGTGACGAAGTCGCGCGGTTCGAGCACCTCGAGCAGGGCTGGAGCCAGGCAGATCGCAACTGGTTCTACAGTGCTAACCAAGGTTCTCACCTGGTGCCGTACGAGTGGTTCTTGTGGCTCGAAGTCGTTGATGGCGAACAGCTTTTCCGCGACCCTGTCCGTATGGAGCGCCTCCATTACCTGTCTCGGCCCGTCGACGTCGGTACGAACCCGGACGGACTGCCGATCGGTTTTGTCAAAGATCCAGCTCGCGGCCCCCAGGGCCGGAATTGGTTGGGGCTGACCTGCGCCGCCTGCCACACAGGTCAGATTAACTATCAAGGCGTTGGATACCGCATCGACGGCGGCCCGGGACACGGTGACATCCAAACGTTTTTGAGCGAACTGGCGGTGGCCCTACAGAAGACCCTCAGTGACAACGGCAAATTTCAGCGATTTGCCGGGCATATTCTGGCGGCCGGAAGCAGTTCAGCCGAGCAATTAGCCTTGCGAGACGAGCTCGCCATAGTCACAAAATTTCGCCAGGACTTCAACGACCGTAATGCAACAAAGCACTCGTATGGTTTCGCACGTGTGGACGCGTTCGGCATCATCATGAACGAGGTGCTGGCACAGTCCCTGGACCTTCCACAAAACGCTCAGCAACCAAACGCACCCGTAAGCTATCCGTTTCTTTGGGACACTCCGCAGCACGATTTCGTACAGTGGAACGGCGCAGCTCCCAATCGTCCCCTCGGTACTCATATTCTGGGACCGCTCGCCCGCAATGTCGGTGAGGTCTTGGGAGTATTCGGCGACGTGCGTGTCCTCCCGGTCATGTTGGGGACCAAGCGAGGCTACGACTCCTCCGCACATGTAGAGAACCTGTTTTGGATTGAGCAGCGTCTGAAGAAGCTTCAATCGCCAAAATGGCCAGCAAGTTTTCCTGCACTCGACCAAGTTCTCATAGCCAAGGGCGCAAAGATCTTCGCTCGCGATTGCAGAGGTTGTCACCAGGATTTAGATCGCGCAGATCCCAGGCGTCGTGTAAAAGCCGTGATGACTCCGCTTGAGGAGCTCAAAACAGACCCGCAAATGGCTACCAACTTTGCGGGACGCACGGGAAAAACCGGCAAGTTGGAAGGCCGGCCGAAGCTTCTGATTGGTGCCAAGTTTGGGTCCACCGCACCCGCAGCGGAGATCTTGCGTCACGTCATTGCCGGCGTCATTCAGCGGGGCATCATCGACAGAGCAGAAGTCACGACGGCTGAAGAACTCGCAAAGCTTAGGAAACTCAAAGAGCTTGACGTTCGCAGTAGCCTGCGAGATCTTCCTACCCTGCAGAGCTTACGGGACTTGAAGGAATTGGTAGAGGCTCTTGAAAGATTGCAGCTTCAGCGATTGGACGATCTTAAGGAATTTATCGAGCTCGCAGAGCTTCTGGATCTTAGCGACAACAAACTGGGACCTCTCGAACTGGTCTATCAGGCAGGAGATCAAAACAGCTTGCTGGCGTATAAGGCCCGCCCACTCAATGGCATCTGGGCGACGGCACCCTACCTGCATAATGGATCTGTTCCCAATTTGGATCAGCTATTGCGACCCGCCCTAGACCGAGATGTAACTTTCCGAGTCGGTTCTCGCAAGTTCGATCCGGTGAAAGTTGGACTTGAATCGGGGGATGATACATCCGAGGCATTCGTCTTTCGCGTCAAGGATCAGGAGGGAGTCGCCATTCCTGGCAACTCCAACGGCGGCCACGAATATGGAACCGACCTCAGCGACATCGAGCGAAAGCAGCTCTTGGAATATCTGAAATCGCTCTGAGCGGACTGCTAATGCAGATAGTACGGTTCCGCGTTTTCTCACTTTTGTTTTTGTGCGAGATCTCGACGAATCTGTTCGATGTCTCGTTCCAAAGACTCGATGGTCGAGGCACATCGGCCGGATAAGACTGAGTTGCATCTGCGCCAATGACCGATAGACTGGTGCCGAAATCGTTCGGTGGCTGTCACTGAGACGGCGTTTCAAGTCGATGATTGCCTGGATTCAAATCGCGGCAGGGTAACTCGGTGGTCCACAGCGTGCCGATTCCATCGCGCCTGCCTCGAAACACCGCCGGCGTTTTCCGCCGTTGCGGATTTGGCTGGTGGATTGCGTTCGCGAGCATGCTGCTGTTGGCTGGTTGTGATGGCGCTCAGTCAGCGCTTGTGCCGGCCGGCCGCGGCGCGGAGCAGATCGCGGTTCTCTTCTGGTGGATGGCCGCGGGAGCCGTGATCATCTGGACGGCGGTCGTCGGACTCGGCATTTATTCGGTTCGCATGACTCCTGGTCGACAAGCCCGCCACGTCGGTTGGCTGATCATTGGAGGTGGCGCGCTTGTGCCGACCGTGGTGTTGGCCGTACTGCTGGCGTATGGCCTAGCGCTGCTGCCGAATTTGCTGGCACCTGCGCCAGAAGGGAGCCTGAAAATCGCAGTTACCGGTCACCAATGGTGGTGGCGGGTCCGCTACGATTCGCCCAGCGGTGAGTCGATCGCGCTGGCGAATGAAATCCGCTTGCCAGTCGGTGAACCGGTGGAGTTTCACCTGGACAGCGCCGACGTCATCCACTCGTTCTGGATTCCTTCCCTGGGCGGGAAAGTCGATATGATTCCGGGGCGGCGGACCCGGCTTACCCTCGAGCCAACACGCACCGGCGTCTTCCACGGAGTCTGTGCCGAATACTGCGGGACCTCTCACGCCCTCATGAGCTTCCACGTGGTGGTCACCGAGAAGCAGGAGTTCGAACGTTGGCTCGAACGTCAAGCGAAGCCAGCGCAATCACCGGCGGAACCGCTCGCCATTCGAGGCGCAGGAGTATTTCTCGCCAATGGCTGTGGTGCCTGTCACACCGTGCGCGGAACGGCGGCCAAAGGCGTCGTCGGTCCAGATTTGACCCACGTGGGAAGCCGAGTGAGCCTCGGCGCCGGTACCCTACCCAACGAGCGCGACGATTTCCTGCGCTGGATCACGCGCGCCGAAAGCATCAAGCCCGAGGTTCATATGCCAAGCTTTGGCATGCTGCCACGGAATGATCTGAATGCGCTGGCCGCTTACCTGGACGGACTGGAATGAAAGAAGAACAGGACAACCGTCAGCATTTTACTGCGGATGTAGAACCTCTCGCCCAGGCACCGTCGGAAGACGTGCGGCGAGCCCAGGAGGAGCGGTTGCTGAGGACGTGGCAGACGCCCAGTGGTTGGCGCTACTGGTCGTCGGTCAATAACTCCGATGTCGGCCTCTGGTATATCGCGTTGACCTTCGTCTTTTTCCTTTTTGCTGGCGTGCTGGCGCTGCTGATGCGCATTCAACTCGCCGTGCCCGGCAACGACTTTCTCTCGGCTGAGCTCTACAACCAAGCCTTCACGGTCCATGGTTCGGTGATGATGTTCCTCTTTGCCATCCCGATCTTCGAGGCGATTGCGGTTCTGCTGCTGCCGCAGATGCTTGGTGCACGCGATTTACCTTTCCCGCGCCTGTCGGCCTTCGGCTTCTGGTGCTTTCTGCTGGGCGGAGTTTTTCTCTGCGGATCGATCTTCTTCAATGCCGCTCCAAGCGGCGGTTGGTTTATGTACCCGCCGCTGACCTCGACGTTTCAACCGGGGATCGGTGCGGACATCTGGCTGCTCGGGTTCTCGTTCATCGAAGTGGCTGCGATTGCCGCCGCCGTGGAAATGATCGTCGGGACACTCAAGTGTCGCCCGCCGGGAATGCGCATCAATCTAATGCCGCTGTACGCCTGGTACGTTCTGGTAGCGGCGGCGATGATCCTTTTCGCGTTCCCGCCACTCATTGCCGGCAGCATGCTGCTAGAGGTCGAACGCGCTTTCGGCTGGCCGTTCTTCAATCCGGTGGGCGGCGGCGATCCGCTGCTGTGGCAGCACCTGTTCTGGCTCTTCGGCCACCCCGAGGTCTACATCGTATTCCTGCCGTCGGTCGCCATCATTGCGATGATCGTGCCGACGTTTGC
>CAZFLF010000226.1:0-8564 GCA_964519825.1 uncultured Pirellulaceae bacterium
CTTTCAGCCAAAGCTACTGGATCGGCACTCTGTCGCCCAGCATTGACCAGTCGCTCTAGGCTCGCTTGGAGACGATCCCAAATCAGATCTTCGGTTTGCGGCGGATTAGCGAGTGAATTCGCTTGTGAATCCTCTGCCATGATCGGTGCCCTCCTTGACTCGCGCACGTCTGTCTTACCTACCTCGCGCCTAACCTGCAAATGCAAGCTTAATGTGAGAATCCCAGCAACGCTTTTGCCATTTCCTTGAGCCTGCCGTAGCAGACGCCCTCGCCATACTGGACCAATCCATGGGGATCTTTTCCTTCGGCGAGTTTCAGAGTCGTTCTTAGGCCCCGCTCGCTCCCCGCCTGGTCGCCTCTTTGTTTTTGGATCAGCGCCAGATGGAAGTGGGCCATTGGGCAGTGCCGGTCGACGTACAGAGCTCGGCGGCATGCCTGCTCGGCCCCCTCAAGATCACCGGCTTCTAAAGCGAAACTGCACTGCAGAAATTGGGCTTCTATGAGCATCGGATCTTCGGTCAGGCAAATGCTCAACATGTTCCGCGCTCGAACGACCTCGGCCTTGCTCAATAACAGCTGGACGTACCGCAGGCGGATTTGGGCTCGTTGTTGGTTCTCCGTGACCCTGCCCATGGTCCGCTCTGCTTGGTCCCATTGGCGATTTTCCACCAATCTTTCGATTTCCTGCCACGTGGCTGTCGAATCACGGTACAGACCTCTGGAAGACTCCCCCGGCGTGGCGGTTTGTAGGTTCCGTGCGCGCTTCGGCAATGGTACCCATTCCGGCAGTGCGGGAACGGTGGTCTCTACGTGGATTCCCATTTCCGCCCGCGCCGCCAGGGCCACCGTCGCCAAGACGGGCAGAGGTGGAGGGCTGAGGAATTCATCGCCAACCGCGGACCCGTCGCCGGTTTTGCGATAGAAAGTCGCCTGTTCAAATCGCTGCACAGCGAAACCCTTGTTGGGTACGAGATTCAACTCCGTCTCTCCCAGCAGCAGCCAGCCTCCCGGCCGCAGCGCACGGCAAAAACGCTCGATAATTGCCCCCGTAACTTCGGGTCGCAGATAAATTGCCACATTTCGGAAGACAATCAGATCTAGTCCCAGCGTGCCTGTCACAGGTGAGGGATATACGTCCTTGCCCAAGTTCAAAAAGGCGAAACGCACACGATCGCGCACACGGGGAACTACACAGTAAGTATCCCCTTCCTTCGCAAAGTAATTGCGGTCCTCGTGCACCTTGGTCAGGCGGAACGACCAAGGCCGGTAAGAGGCGATCCGCGCGCGGTCGAGAAAATCCGGATTCAGGTCCGTGCCTAAAATGCTGAACGACCAGTCCGAAGCCTGCGCTGTACTTGGCTTGTGGAGGATTGGTCGTGAGCCCATTAACTCGTCGAGCAGAATGGCAATCGAGTAGGGTTCTTCCCCCGTTGCACATCCCGCCGACCAGACCCGAATCACTCGACTGTCGCTATTCTCGCGCACGATTTGCGGAATGACTTGCTCACGTAACGCACGGAAGTGGTGTTCGTTGCGAAAGAAATACGATTCGCCCACCGTCAGCTCAGCGATTAGTCGCTCGATGAACTTGCCGGGATCGCGCGACGCATTGGCCAAGGATTCAGAGGTACAATCAGATGCAAGCGGTGCAATCGGCTGGGACAACACTTTTGCCACGGCATCGCACAGTCGAGTGAAGCGATTCCCGGAGAAATCCATTCCCGTTTCTAACTCGACCCACGGGCGAAGCGATTCGGTCTGCGACGCCAAATCCGCGATGTGTGCTTGCGCGTTAATTGTCTGCATGATTCCTTCCGCAGTCCAAGCGAATGCCGCACATCACAATTCGGCCAACTCTGCCAACTCTTCCGTGACGAGAAGCCGGCTCGGATCCAGGATTCGGAAGAGCTTACCGTCCAAATCAACGACGCCGCTGAAGAATCCCTCGTGGGCCCCAATCTCTCTCGCGCTGAGCTCGACACCTTGCCCAAGATCGATCAAGTCGATGGCTTCGTCAACTTCCACACCCACCAACCGCTCCCCAATCCGCAGGCAAATAATATGCGGCTCGCCGTCCCGTGAGTCATTGGCCAGTCCGAGTCGCTCCGCAGCGCTCAGGACGGGGATCAAATGCCCGCGCACAAAGACGACGCCGCGCAAAAAATCGGGACATTGTGGGACTGTCTCGATCGGCAGCGCCGGCAAGACCTCCTCGACCGCGCCCAAAGGAATGGCGTGCAGGTTTTCCCCGATGCGAACGGCCAACGCCCAACGTTCAAGGCGAGTCGATTGGCTCACAGAATCTGTCAAGGGAGTGCCCTCAGCGGACCGATGGGTAGGCACATGATATAAGCCAAATCCACGGGCGAGGCAAGGCAAGAATGATCATTCCCACACCTGAATATGATCCTTTGTTCGCGAACGACGGCGTGCCCTTCCGCACGAAAATGTTGGCCTACATCGATCGCGAGTTTGCCGACCTGTTGGGAAATCGCCGCGGCTTGCTGCAGAGCGAACAAGGACTGGAGATTTTATCGCACCTCTTGGTCCGCCAGCACGATCCCAATGTTCGCAAGGTCGCCTGAGACGGAAGGTCAGCAAAAACAGTTTAGGTCCCAAACTCGTGCAATCGTTCTTTGCAACGCAGACTGGCCGTCCCTGCAATGGGGACACACCCCGAGCTCGTGGTCTGCAACTCTTGGATTGATGGATGGGAGCCGGAACCAACGCTGCGGCTCGGCAGGAGCCTCGCGCCTCGCCCTCCCGGACCAGACTTGAGATCTCAATAGATGCCGGAAAACGGTTACAACTTGTCGTTTTCGGATAATACGCATCATCCCTACAATCCTCCAAAATTCCTCAGCCTATCGAGTTGATGTCCGGCGAAGCCGATTCCTAATAAGGGGGAGCCCCCGACTCTTCCTTTGGGATGTCAACGTTATTCTCGCCTGGCCAGCTTGCCCCCAGCGAACCTACCCTCCAAATGGCAACCGCGGTGAACAAGATGAATAAGCCGATCCAAACGGTCAAAAGAATTCTCGTTATGGAAGATAGTCCGGTCCAGGCACAAGTTCTGCAGGAGATTCTGCAATCGGAGGGCCTCGAAGTCGAAGTCGCCCACGATGGCCATGAAGGGCTCCGTCTCTTGCGGGCTTCATCATTTGACCTGGTGTTAAGCGACGTGATGATGCCGCGTTTGTCCGGCTATGAGGTATGTCGCCAGATCAAGTCGGACGAGGCTCTGAAGCAAATCCCCGTGGTCCTGATTACCCGCCTCCGAGATCCTTGGGACATCGTTGAAGGGCTCGAGTGCGGGGCTGACGGCTTCATCATGAAGCCCTATGAAGCTGACTACCTTATCGGCCGTCTGCGAAGCATTCTGGCCAATAAAGCCATTCAAGATGAGACAGAATTGACAATCGGCGTCGAAATGAAGCTCCTTGGGAAAACGGTCAAGATCACACCCGATAAGCAGCAGATCTTCGGTCTGTTGGTTTCGACGATCGAAGAATTCGTCCGCACGAGAAACCGCGAGCAGGAAAGCCAGCGCGTTCAGCGGGTTCTGCTTGAATCCCAGAAGACTCTTCAATCCACGCTCGACGGAATGTCCTCAGGTATTACCGTTATCGACCGGTCCGGGACGATCGTCGCGATTAATGCGGCTTGGCAACGGTGTGACTGGTCAACTTCCCTGTTTAACAACAGCGGCGCAATTGGAAGCAATTACCTCGAAATGTGCCGCTCGGCGGCGGGTGAGCAGCGGCAAGCACTGGTGGCAGTAGGCGAGAGCATATGCCAGATCCTCACCCGCACGCGCGATCAAGTGGAAGAGGAGGTCTGCTGCGGTACCGGAAAGGACCAGCGGTGGTTCTATATCAAAGCAACGCGGATCGAAAGTGACGGGCGCGGAGCCGTCGTTATCACCCACGACGATATCTCGCTGCGCAGGCGCGCCGAGGAATCATTGCGCATGAACGAGGAACAACTTCGCCAGGCGCAGAAAATGGAAGCCGTCGGCAGGCTCGCGGGAGGCGTGGCCCACGATTTCAACAATATGCTGTGTATCATTCTGGGCTACTCGGAATCGTTAAGGGAGGACCTCACACCAAGTCATCCGATGTATGTTGCGATTAAAGCCATCCACGAGGCCGGCAGTCGGGCAGCTGCTTTAACAAAGCAACTACTGCTGTTTAGTCGCAAACAAGCTGCTAGTCCGCAGACATTGGATCTCAACAAGGTGATTTCCCAAATCGAAAAAATGCTCTGCCGCCTCATTAGCGAAGATATCGAACTGGTAACGGTTCTTGATCCCGCGCCTGCGCTCGTACGCGCAGACGCCGGCCACATCGAACAGATCATCATGAATCTGGCGGTCAACGCTCGAGACGCGATGCCAAATGGCGGTCGCCTCGTGATCAAGGTGGCAAGGATCCAAGCAGAGGCAGATACCCCTGGCGCGGACAAGGCGGGAGGCGGACGCGTAATGCTTTCAGTGAGTGATACCGGCTGCGGAATGGATCAGGCGACTAAAGAACGCATCTTCGAGCCGTTCTTTACCACCAAGGCGCCAGGTCAGGGGACAGGCTTGGGGCTCGCAACGGTATTTAGCATCGTGCAGCAATGGGGTGGTGAAATAACGGTTGACACAGAACTGGACCGCGGAACAACGTTTCAAATCATTTGGCAGGCAGGAGAGCGGGAACTGGAGCAACCTATCCAGCGCGATAAATTGCTCGCCACCGATTCCAAAGGTCGAGAAACAATCCTCCTTGCTGAGGATGAAGCGGCCATCCGGAAGTTGTTCAGCGAGGTCTTAAAACGAAGCGGGTACGTCGTCCTGGAAGCATGCGATGGAGAAGAAGCAGTGCGATTGTCTCGGGAGTACCAAGGGACAATCGATTTGCTAATTACCGACGTAGTGATGCCGAAGTTAGGCGGACGGGAAGTGGCCGCTGAGATAGCGAAGCTTCGACCAACAACCAAAGTCCTCTTTTGCAGCGGGTACGACCCAGCCACAACCTGCCAGGGATCGTTGGCCGGTTCGACGACAAATGTGCTGCAGAAGCCATTAGAAATCAATGGATTTCTCCGCACAGTACGTGCATTGCTCAATCCGGTGCCACCGATGGCGGTGACGCCTTTGAACCTTATGGTTTCGCCCCCCGAAGCAGCAGGGATGATGGGAGCACCAAATTGACAGACCCGAAGTCAGCTTGGTGCAGAACGTAAGTTCGAGACCGGTGGCGGCGGGTCAGGTCTGACTCGGGCATGGCTTCTCTCGAATTGTGGCGCGCGTCCTTTCGCGAATAGATTTGGGTAAAAACGAGCAAGAACAGATCGCGAATTGGGCAACCAGAATTTGTCGCAGACCACGCGTAGCATTCCCACCATCTTCGTGTTCGATTCCCACTCGCCGTAACCTAAACTTTGAGCGGAATAATAATTGTCGCCGAACAAGCGGATGATGCGTGTCGCACTCGCGAGCAATTACCTGCTCCAACACCAGGGCTCGTTACCAGTTTTCGTGGCGTCTCCCCTTTTTAGACAGGCTGAGTGGTTATGGGCACATTGCAAGCTGGGCGGGTGTTGCCGAAAGAGTGGAATCGAATCAGCCCGGCTGGTGTTGCCGGTTCCGTTGCAATCGCCATCCCCGTGTTGGTTCTGACTGGCTGGACATTGGACAATGTATGGCTGAAGTCCCTATTGCCTGGTCTGGTAGCCATGAATCCCGTGACGGCTGTGGCCTTCATGATGGCCGGAACAGCACTGTGGATCCTTCGAGACGAGGCATCCTCCGCGCGGTCCCGGTTATATGGCCGAGCTTTGGCGTTCGGCGTGTCTGCGGTCGGGCTTCTCTGCGCTGCCCGATTCGTAATTGGCGTGGACGTCACGCTTGATCGAGTACTTTTCACGGACCGTCTGGCCGGCAATCGCATGGCGCCCAACACCGCGATTGCTTTCGCGTTGTTGGGATTGTCGCTGTTGTCGATCGACATCGTTGTGCGTCGAGTTCGCCCGTCCGAATGGCTCGCTTTGATCGTTGCTACCGCGGCTTTGTTGGCGGTCGTCGGATACTCGTACGGCGCGACGACGCTGTACGGTATTGGGTCCTTTATCCCGATGGCGCTCAATACGGCAATATTATTCGGTGTGCTCGCGGCCGGAATTCTCATGGCGCGTTCTGGAACGGGGTTGCTCTCGGTCATTTACAGTCGCAACGCTGGCGGCCAAATGGCTCGACGCATGCTTCCCGCGGCACTGCTCATTCCACCTCTGCTCGGGTGGCTTCGACTACTCGGCGAGCGTACCGGCATGTACAGCTCGGCATCCGGACTAACGTTGATGATATCGCTGACAATGATCTTGCTGGCGGTGGTCGTCTTCTGTGGAGCTCGTGTTCTGAATCGCACCGACGAAGCTCGACAGCGCGCAGTTGAAGCGCTTCACAAGTCGGTGCAGGAAACAGAACGAGCCGAACACGCGGTTTGGGAGCTGAATGCAGATTTGGACCAACGGGTCCGCGAACGAACCGCGGAGCTGGCGGAAACCGAAACGCGATTCCAATCGTTCATGGATAACAGCCCGACGCTGGCCTTTATGAAGGACGAAGAAGGCCGGCTCGTCTACGGCAATCGACGATTCTGCGAACTGTTCACCGGGGAGTCGCTCGGGAAAACCGACTGGGAGTTGTGGCCGGAAGCAGTCGCGAGGAAATTGCAATTGAACGACAAAACCGTATTGGACTCGGACCAATCCATGGAATTTGTCGACGAGGTTCAAGTTCCCAATGGCGGTCTTACTACCTGGCTGACCTACAAGTTTCCGATTCGGGATCCGCAAGGCCGCCGGTTCTTAGGGGGAGTGGCGATAGATATCACCGAGCGCAAACGGATCGAAGAAGCGCTGCGGCAGCGAGACGAGCAACTAAGACAGTCTCAGAAAATGGAAGCGATCGGGACGCTGGCCGGCGGTGTGGCTCACGAATTCAACAACTTGCTGCAAGCCGTGCAAGGCTATACGCAATTCGCCATGGAAGGTTTGGCCGTCGAGGATCAACGGTATCAGGACCTGGAGCAAGTATTGAAGGCGGCCGAACGGGCGGCAATCCTGACGAAACAGCTTCTCGGCTTCGGACGTCGGCAAATGCTGGAGTTTGTCGACCTCAATGCCAACCAACTGGTCCAAGATGTCGTGAAGCTATTGCGGCCCCTGATCGGCGAACATATCTCGATCAATCTCGTACTGGGGCACGTCCCGGGTACGGTTCATGCCGATCCGACGCAACTCCAACAACTCTTGATGAATCTCTGCGTCAATGCCCGCGACGCGATGCCGAACGGCGGTCAACTACTGGTGAAAACGGAACACCTTGTGCTGGACGGCAGCTACTGCGAGTTACATGCGGATGTGACTCCGGGTCGATACACGGTGCTCACCGTCGCGGACGGGGGTTGCGGGATCCCCAAAGAAGATATCGTGCATATTTTCGAGCCGTTCTTTACAACCAAAGATGTGGGGAAGGGGACTGGCTTGGGATTAGCGACCGTCTATGGCGTCGTGCAGCAGCACAAAGGCACGATCCGCGTCTATAGCGAGGTGGGAATTGGCACCACCTTTAGGATCTACCTTCCCTCAAGCGAGAACCAAGTCGCGATTCCCGAAAATCGTCCCGCCGATCCTGAGGCGATCGGCTCGGAATTGATCTTGGTTGCAGAAGATGAACCGTTGGTCCGGGACTTGGCTGTTCGCATCCTAAAAGGCGCAGGCTATCAAACTCTGGTCGCCAAAGATGGTGCGGAAGCTGTGGGTTTGTTCAAGACCCAATCGTCGGAGATTTCGTTGGCGCTGCTCGACGTGGTCATGCCAAAACTGAGCGGCCACGAAGTCTATCAGCAGATCAAAGTGATCAAACCCGATATGAAAGCCCTCTTCTGCAGCGGCTACGATCCCGAAACTGCGCAATTGGGGTTTGTGGCGACGGCTGGATTGCGCCTGATCCAAAAGCCATTCGATCCTCATGCCCTACTGCAAGCGGTGCGCGAGGTCCTGGATGAGGAGCCCGCAGGCGAATTGCAGCTAACTTGACCCCAATTACGAAAGCCGACAACAGCCTTGCACGGGGATGCGTTTCGCCTTGGATTGCTCAGTCTTGGGTAGGTGGACTTCCAGCACCGCGTTGCGGTACTTGGCCTGGATTTGGTCCGCGTTGAGACCTTCAGGCAACATCACGCTCTCCTGAAAGAAGCGATAGTCGCGCTCTTCGCTGCGGCCGTTGCAGCCCGTTAAGCTCGGGGTCACGATGATTTCAGATCGTCTCGGTCTCCATGTCACTAGCGATCGCCGCCGGTCGATGCTGAATGCGGAGAAGTTGCCACTCTTTGATCAGACAGTAGATGCACGGGATCACAAACAGCGTAATGAGGGCCACGCTCATGCCGCCGATGCTCGGGATGGCCATCGGTTGCATGACGTCGGAGCCGCGGCCGCTGTCGAGGAAAATCGGCGCCAAGCGGCAGCAAACGTTCGCGCCCCATGCGGTAGACGAGAGCCGTGATGAGCACCC
>CAZFLF010000227.1:0-8563 GCA_964519825.1 uncultured Pirellulaceae bacterium
GCGGTAGCTTCATGGATGACGAGGATGCCTTGCGGCACGTCTTAATCGACATTGTTTTCATGGAATCGGTCGGGATGCGGCCGGTTGTCGTCCATGGCGGCGGCAAGGCCATCAATCGCGCCATGGATGAAGCGGGGATCCAACCGCGTTTCATTCAGGGCCGCCGCGTCACCGACGACGCGACTCTGGCCATTGTCGAACAGGTATTGGCTTATGAAACGAACGACCGGCTCTCGGATTTGATTGAAAAACTCGGCGGACGGGCGATGAACCTGAACTTCCGTACGACGAATGTGCTCTTTGGTGAGAAGCTGACCCTGTCGGACGAGCAAGGCCAGCCAGTCGATCTCGGGTATGTTGCCACCGTGAAGAAGGTCGACCGGTCCGTGATCGAGAACTTGTGCTATGCGGGACAAGTCCCAGTGATTCCGTCCATGTGCATCGACAGCGCCGGCCAAAAATACAACGTCAATGCCGACACCGCCGCCACGGCGGTGGCGCAATGCCTGGGGGCTGAAAAGTTGGTGTTTATGAGTGATGTGAACGGCGTCCGCCGCGATAAGAACGACCCGGCGTCGCTGATCGCGTCGTTGACCGCTTCCGAGGCTCGCCAGTTGATCGCGTCAGGGGCGATCGAGGCGGGCATGATTCCCAAAGTCGAAGGTTGTTTGGCCACCCTCGACCAGGGCGTGCGCCAGATCCATATCATTGACGGCCGCCTGCGCCATTCACTGTTGATGGAAATCTACACGACCAAAGGCATCGGCACGCAGATTGTTCGCGACGATGTCGCACGATTGACTTGAAATACAGGAGCCCGGATTCCGTGGCCAAATCAGGCAAGCTTAGTTCCGCCGAGACGGTGGAGTTGTTCAAACAATACGTGATCCCCAACTACAACCGCTATCCGGTCAACTTGGTGCGTGGTGAAGGGTCGTGGGTCTGGGACAGTGAGGGGAATCGATACCTCGATTTCTTTCCGGGCTGGGGCTGCAATCTGCTTGGACACTGCCCGCCACGCGTAGTGCGCGCGGTGCAAGAGCAGGTCGCAACCCTGATTCATGTTCCCAATACTTGGCACATGGAAGTGCAGGGGCACTGGGCGAAGATGCTGTCCGAGCGTAGTTTCGGCGGCCAAGCGTTCTTCTGTAACTCCGGCACTGAAGCCAATGAGGCGGCCATCAAGCTCGCTCGGCTCTACGGACGCGGGCGCTACAAGATCATTACGTTTGAAGGCGGATTTCACGGCCGCACGCTCGGCGCGCTGACCGCGACCGCGCAGCCGAAATATCATGAAGGGCTCGGTCCGCTCGTCGCAGGTTTCCAATACGCTCCCTACGGCAACGTCGACGCTACCGCGAATCTGATCGACAAGGAAACGTGTGCGATACTGGTCGAGCCGATTCAGGGTGAGGGGGGCATCCGCATTCCGTCACGAGAGTTCCTGCAGGGTTTGCGCCAACTTGCCGATCAGCACCAACTTCTCTTGATGTTCGACGAAGTGCAATCTGGCAGTGGCCGCACCGGCGACTGGTTCGCCTATCAGCATTTTGGCGTCACGCCCGATGTCATGACGCTGGCGAAGTCATTGTGCGGCGGCATCGCCGGCGGTGCGATGCTCGCTCGGAAAGAGGTCGCCTTGGCGCTGCGTCCCGGCACGCATGCCGCCACGTTCGGCGGTAATCCGATCGCAGCCGCGGCCGGGATCGCAACGCTGGAAACCATCGAGCAGGACGGATTGCTCGACAATGCCAAGAAATTGGGCGAGTTTTTCCGCAGGCGTTTTACTGCGCTCCAAAAGGAATGCCCATTGGTGCGCGAGGTTCGCGTGCTGGGAGTAATGATTGGACTCGAATTGGCAGTTGACGGAACCTCCGTTGTCAAGCAGTGTCTCGAGCGGAAGCTGCTGGTGAACTGCACGCAAAACGTCGTGATCCGATTGCTACCGGCGATGAACCTGACGCTTGAGCAAGCGGAAGACGGATGCGAGATTCTCGCGGGCGTATTGCGGGAATTGACGGTGTAAAGGAGATCACGATGCGTCACGTACTCGACGTTTTTGACCTGACGACGAAAGAGATTGACCGAGTCTTCGCCCTCAGCGAGGACCTGAAGGTAAAACACGCCAAAGGGCTGCGCGAACCGTTGTTGCCGGGACGAGTCATGGCACTGCTGTTTGAAAAGCCCTCGCTCCGCACGCGCGTTAGTTTTGAGACGGCGATGGCGCATCTCGGCGGGTCAAGCATGTTTCTTGGCAAGGACGTCGGTTGGGGGCAACGCGAATCAACGGCGGATTTTGGTCAAGTGCTAAGTCAATACGTCGATGTGATCGTCTGCCGCGCAAACACCCATGCCCGGATTGAGGAACTGGCCCGGTACAGTCAATGCCCAGTCATTAATGGCCTGACAGATCACGCTCATCCGTGCCAGGCGCTGGCTGACTTGTTCACTGTACGGGAAGTCCACGGTCAATTGCCGGGCCTGAAGGTGGCGTTCGTTGGAGACGCCAACAATGTTTCGCGCAGTCTCGCCGCCGCCTGCGGAAAGCTCGGCGTCGAGTTCGCGATCGCCGCGCCGCGCGGCTACCAGTTCGACGAAACTTTCCTGGCGCAATTGCGGCGAGAAGTAGGAGAGATGGACTTGACGATCACCGAGAACCCGGGCGAGGCGGTGCGGAACGCGGTCGCCGTCTACACCGACGTTTGGGCCAGCATGGGTCAGGAAGCCGAACAGGACCGGCGAGCCCGGGATTTCAAGAACTATCAAGTCAATGCGGCGCTCATGCGCCAAGCCGCCGCTGACGCTATTTTCCTCCATTGCCTCCCCGCACGACGTGGCGAAGAAGTTAGCGATGAAGTCATCGACGGCCCGCAAAGCGCGGTTATTCAACAAGCCGCCAATCGCATGCATGTGCAAAAGGGAGTCCTCGCGTGGCTGCTAGGAACCAAGACCTAGTCAAATAAGTCAGCTCAGTTCTTCATGCTTCAACCGAGTTGGGGTTGTCGCAGGTATTGTGCCGCTGATTCAGGGGATACGGGATTCACAAAGCAGCCGCTCCCCCATTCGTAACCGGCTTGAGTGGTGACGCGCGGAATGAGTTCGATGTGCCAGTGAAACAGTTTGTCGCACGATGCGTGGAACGGCGCGGTGTGGATCCAATAGTTGTAGGCCCCGTTCGCGGACAGTTCCTCGAACGAACGCAGGAGAAGCTGGAGGAGCGCAGCGAGTTCGGCAAGTAGCCCGGAATCGGCCAGTTCAAACCGGCTGGCATGGACGCGAGGCAAGACCCAAGTCTCGTAGGGAAATCGGCTCGCAAAGGGGCAATAGGCGACGAACCGCGAAGTTTCCCTCGCAATTCGCACTCCGCTGGCGAGTTCCTGACGCAGCAGTTCGCAAAACAAACACCGGTCGGTCCGGTCGAAATATTGTGTCGCGGACCGCAACTCTTGGTCGATTTCCGGTGGCACGATGCTGGTGGCCAGGAGTTGGCTATGCACATGTTCGAGAGTCGCTCCCCCTCCTCCACGACAGTTCTTGAAGAGCAAACCGTAGTTCAATTGTCTGTTTTGGCCGACAGACAACAGGCGATCTTGGTAAGCGAGAACTGCCAGGCGCGCCTGTTCGTCCGTCAAATCGGTGAAGCTCGCCACGTGCCGCGGTGACTCGATGATCACTTCGTGGGCGCCGATACCGGGCTGTGCGACAAAGCAGCTGGGATCCGTGGGTCTCGAATCACCAGTCCGCCCCGGCGGTGAAGGGATAGGGCTTGTGCCACCGCCAGGAGTTGCGGAGGGATACTTGTTGGGAATCACGCGGACTTGCCACGATCCGGTCGTCTGCGTTTCATTAGGATAGATCTTCAGTGCGTGCGGCGTGTCATGTTCGTTCCCAGCGCAAAATGGGCATCGTAAGCCAGAGAGTCGCTCCGGCTGAGTGATAAACTCGCTGGGGCGACCGGCACGATCCTCCGCGATGATCACCCAGCGTCCCGAGAGTGGATCCTGGCGAAACTCAGGCATGCCGCAACTGCCCTTCCTGATCGGCCTGCCATACGTCTCCGGTATCGATGTTGAGCGCGGTAAGCCAGCCGCCCCCGAAACAGTAGGTGTCGATACAAAGGAGGTGTCCCAGATCGAGTACCGAGCCGCTACTTTGTGGTGTGTGCCCGACAACCACCGTCTTACCTGAAAAATGCCGGCCCGGCGGCGTCGAGGTGACATGTTCCCACAACAACAAGTCGTCCGGTGTCTGCCTGATCGGCAATCGCTCGTCGTAATTTGCATGCACGAAGATAAACCGATCGGTTTCGTAATACGGACGCAGGGCGCGCAGAAACACCAGATGTTCGAATGGCACGTTGTCGAGGCTGCCGCCGTAGCTGCCGAGTGTCATGGACCCGCCACAGGCCTGCCAAAACTCGAACATTCCCCGGTCGTGCATCGATTCGAGGAGCATCAGTTCATGGTTACCCAGCAACGGTATCAGCTCGCAACGATCAACGAGAGCAATCAACTGGTCAATCACACCGCGGCTGTCGGGGCCGCGGTCCACATAGTCACCGAGCGTGACGATTGTGTCGTCCGGCTGTGGGTTAATTGCGGCGAGAAGCGTTCGCAGAGCGACAGAGCAACCGTGAATGTCGCCGATAGCGATAGTGCGTTTGGTCATCCGGATTACGCCGTCTCGGGCTGCGTCAGTCCCAACTCGGCCATCACCTGTTCGCGGATCTTGAATTTCTGAATCTTGCCCGTGACGGTCTGCGGAAACGATTCGACAAAGCGAACATAACGCGGAACCTTGAAATGGGCGAGCCGGGTGCGACAAAACGCGCGGACTTCCTCAGCGGTCAGCGACGCCCCCGGTTTTAGCTTGATCCAGGCACACAGCTCTTCGCCGTATTTCGGGTCCGGTACTCCGACGACGGACGCTTGTTCGATTGCCGGATGAGTAAAGAGAAACTCCTCGATCTCGCGCGGATAAATGTTCTCGCCACCGCGAATTACCATGTCTTTGATCCGTCCCGTGATCTTGTAATAGCCGTTCGCCAGTCGCACGGCCAGGTCGCCGCTATGCAGCCAACCGTCCGCGTCGATGGCCGCTGCGGTCGCCTCCGGGTTTCCGTAGTAACCGATCATGACGACGTGCCCGCGGCTGCACAACTCGCCTTGTTGACCGTCGGGTAGTGCGGCGCCGGTGGCTGGGTCGATGACTTTCACCTCCACGCCCGGGAGTGGCTTGCCGACCGTTTCGACACGCAACTCTACGGGGTCTTCGGTTCGCGTCTGCGTGACAACCGGCGAGGCCTCGGTTTGACCGTATGCAATGGTCATTTCCCGAGCGCCCATCTGGTCGATGACTTTGCGCATAATCTCAATGGGGCACGGCGCTCCGGCCATGATTCCGGTCCGCAACGACCGCAGATCGCGGCCGACAAACGTCGGATCTTCCAACTCCGCGATGAACATTGTCGGGACGCCGTAAATAGAAGTGGCCCGGGCCTGCTCGATCGCGTCCAGCGTGGCAGTCGGCTGGAAGTACTCGGCCGGAGTAATCATGGCGGCTCCGTACACGGCGCAGCACAACGTCCCCAACACGCAGCCGAAACAATGGTAAAACGGCACTGGAATGCAAATCCGATCGGCCTCCGTCAGTCGCTGGCATTCTCCCACGTAGAACGCATTGAGCAGCAAGTTGCGGTGACTGAGCATCGCAGCTTTCGGGAAGCCGGTCGTGCCGGATGTGTATTGAATATTGATCGGCTCGTGCGGCGCGAGCTGCGCAGTTCGGTTCGCCAATTCCTTCGCCGGCGTTTGCTCGCCGAGCCGTGACAGGTCATTCCAAGACATTGCACCCGCCAGCGGCGCCGTCGTCATCGTCACGACATGTCGAAGTTGCGGGAACTCAGGCGACCGCGATTCCCCAGCACGCGTCTGGGCGAGCGTGGGACAAATCTCCGCCAGCATCGTGAAATAGTCCGACGACTTGAACCGGTCGACTAGGAACAACGCCATTGCGTTGCTCTGTTTTAATACGTATTGCAGTTCGAACGGCCGGTACGCCGGATTGATCGTGACCAGTACCGTCCCGATTTTTGCGGTAGCAAATTGCAGCACGATCCATTCGGGGACATTGGTGGCCCAAATCGCCACGTGGTCTTGTTTCCCAATGCCCAGTGCCATCAGGCCGCGCGCCGTGGCGTTGACCTGGTCGTGGAATTCACGCCAACTCCATCGGAGTCCCAACCGAGGAAACACGACCGCGTCGCGGTCCGCGAACCGACGAACTGTTTCATCGAGCACTTGCCCGATAGTGCACTCGTTGATCCAAGGTGTCGGCATGACGAAGCTTCCCGGGGCACGACGAATGTGACTCACCTATCACCGCTCCCACATCGGATACGACACCGCTGTGGCGATCGGCGCGAAAACCATCAGGGGCAGCCAGGCGGCCAGCGACGGACTGACCAGGTAGCCGATGTTTCCCAGCGCCTGGCAGGCAATCACGACGACGAAAAACAGTAATACCAACAGGAAACACCAACCCGCTGCAACAAAGATATTACGGTTCTCGCGCGTCAGAACCAACGGGAGGCCGAGAAAGAACAACGACAGATCGAGGAATGGTTGCACCACGCGGGCGTGGACCATCACCTTTGAGTCGAGCCCAAAATCGAGGCTGGGATTGCGCAGCTCGGCGATCAGTTCCGACGTGGATGAATACTGACGCCACGTCCTACCGCCGGCGAGTTGTTCAAAGCCGACTTGGCTCACCAGGAAAACTTGGTTGGGCTTCAGCCAGGAGTTTTCGCGCGGGGTGAGGATCACCGGCCGCCCGTCTTGCATTACCGACGCGATTTCGGCTGGTTTAGCGGGATCGGTAACGTCCTCAAGCAAGTAACCGGCGGGCCGGTCCGCGTTCGCGGTTTGATAATAGGCGTTTTTTGCTTGCAGCTGCTTGCCGAATTCGCCGTACCGCTGATATAGCCGAAACATCGGTTGCTCAATCCGACGTTGGGCGGAGTAGAGCGCATTGCCTTGAATCGAGATGTCTGTTTGATAATCGGTAACGAGTTCCACGTGTTTGGCCGTCTGTCCCATCCAGTCTTGAGCGTTCCGCACTAACCGGTCGCGCACCGTTGGCAGCACGAATTCGCGATTCGCGACGGCGGCCACGGTCACCATCACTGCCGCCACGATCAACGGGCGAACCACACGCGCCTTGGGTACCCCCGCCGCCATGACCGCCGTCAATTCATTCGTGCGTTGCAGCCAGGTGACGGCGCACATTGCGGCAATGAGCGCGAGAAGGGCACTTGCCCGGTCGAAAAACCATGGCAGGCGAGCGCCGTAGTAATCGAATAAGACGGCGCAAAAGCCTCCCAATTGCTTACCGAGTCCCAGGAACTCGTCCATGTTGTTAAACGTATCGATGACGACGTACAGTCCCGCCGTGCTCAGAAAGCAGACTAGCAATACCTTCAGGAACAGACCCGAGACATAGCGATCAAATGTCGTCATGAAACTCCAACTTCTGAGAAGTCAAGAATTCCTACGTTCGTGGGGGATAAACGGTTTTCCGTCGGCTGGGTGAGCGGTACGATAGCGCACGCGAATTGATTGGGTCAATACGAACACACGGCGCGTCGCTTCGGTCCCTCACTCGGCAATACCTCTGCGGCGGGCCGGATGTTCCCCGTTCGGTCGGGAAATGATGAGGTCAAGGCTCATGGAATGGCGCGGCAGTCTTCAGCGATTGAAGCAGCTTGACGCGGCATGGAGGTGGAAGCCCCATCGACTACGCGAAGCGAGCCGACGGTGGCTGTCGGGGTGTGCGGAGTTGCTCTTTCCGTCCGTCTGCTTGCTGTGCGGGCAGGCGACGCCAGACAGCGATGCGCGCATTTGTTCGAACTGTCAAACAGCTTTGGCCGGGGATGGGGCGGCGCGCTGCCCGCGCTGCGCCAAGCCATTGCCGAAGCACTCGCAGGCCGACCTGACAGGTTGCGCGCTGTGTCGTAACAAGCGCTGGCGATTCCATCGCGCCATCGCGGTTGGCACCTACGGTGGCGAGGTGCGCGAGCTCGTATTGCGCATGAAACAGCCGCGGCACGAATCGCTCTGTCTCGCGGCTGGCGAGTTGCTGGCGGGCCGGATTCGCATTGACTCGGCTGGCGCCTTGCCTGACGTCGTCACACCCGTACCAATGCATTGGCTGCGTAAGTTGATGCGTGGAATTAACGATTCGGAACTGCTGGCCGAAGCGGTCGCCGCTCATCTGAACGTGCCATTTGGCACCCATCTGCTTCGCTGTTTGCGGCCGACTCGCAAGCAGGGGACGCTGCTGCCAACTGAACGACGACACAATGTTCGCGGAGCGTATGGAGTGAGGCGCCGAGCCAACGTGTCAGGAGCGCATGTGCTCGTTGTCGATGACGTGATGACGACCGGGGCAACGGCGAACGAACTGGCCAAAGTTCTGCGGCGCGCCGGCGCGTCGCAGGTCACCGTCGCGATCGTAGCGCGCGGCGTAGGATTTGACTAGGTCGATTAGTGGTAGTTGCACAGCA
>CAZFLF010000228.1:0-8546 GCA_964519825.1 uncultured Pirellulaceae bacterium
CGGCCAGCAGAATCACTTCACTGTTGACGGGAGCGATGATCTTGGAAGGAGTCAGCAACAATTTTGCCTGCGGAGGCTCGCGGACCACGCCCATTCCAGCCGGCCCGCCTGGCATCGCCCCCGGTGACCCGGCACAAGGTGGAATCGGCGGCGGTTCGGTAAATGCCGGCTCGGGAAAACACGAAAACCGCGAGTTCGAATCGTAGGGTGACACCAAGGTGGTGTACGACGGATTGGCCAGAAAGATGCGTTCGCCCGTCGGGTCAATCGCCGGCAATCGCAATGCGCCGCAACCGCTGGCCAGCGCGCAGCTCAGCACGAGCAGCAAGCAACGCAGGGTGAACTGGCCAGATCGCACCATAACTGAACTCGCCTCTCCGAGGACGTCTCTGCGAAACCGTAGCATGCGATTTGGCAACATGTGGCGAATTTGCCACACGGGAGGTTGCCAAATGGCAACGAAGTCTGCGGGAGATCCCAGCCGTGACGGTTATGACGGTTAGCGCTCTCGATGAATCGTTGAGTATTGAGTTGACTGGAGATGTCGGGCGCGGGACCATTTTTGGCGAATGCCACTAATTCCAAATTTCAAGATGAAGGAGTTAGGAACACTGATTCGCACTAATCGACACTGATCCGATTTAGCGGAGATCAGTGAGGATTAGCGTTCCTGCTCGCTTTTTACGTCGTGTCGAGAGGCGCCGGGTTCCCGGAATTGGAATTGCGGAAAACCGCGTCAGTTCGTCTCTAACTCGAATTGATCGTTGATCGATGAGCCTACGCAAGCGATTGGCCGTTTTGGTTGGAATTGGATTGATTCTGATCGCGGCCGCAGGCGCATACATTGAGTTTCACTTTGACTTGCGAGCAGGAACTGGACCTGCCGGGCCGGCTGTTCCGCTCGAACCATTCGAAGCACCCTGGTCAGATCGCAAAGTCCTGTTAGTCGGGATTGGCGACAGTGTTACCGCCGGATTTGGTGCACGCCCCGGCTACTCGTACTTCGATCGACTCGCAACCAATCCGCCGGATGAATTCGCCGACATGCAGGGACGTTGCTTGTCGCGTGTTCTGCCCAACCTGACGACCAAAAAACTGGCAGTATCGGGGAGCAATTCACTCGAACATGTCGTCCATGTCCGAGAGCGGCTGGACAAACAGCCCGACGATGTTTTTGGAATCGTTGTGGTGACGACCGGCGGCAATGACCTGATTCACTGGTATGGTCGCACCAAGCCGCGCGAGGGAGCGATGTATGGCGCTGCGCTCGCCGAAGCTCGGCCGTGGATCGCCCAATATGAGCGCCGGCTCGAGGAAATTTTCGATTTGATCGTTGAACGGTTTCCAGGCGGTTGTCTAATTGTCGTCGCCGATATTTACGATCCCTCCGATGGACGCGGTGACCCCGAATCAGCCTGGCTGCCCCGCTGGCCTGATGTGTTGCAAATTCACGTCGAGTACAACGCCGCGCTTCGCCGGGCGGCGCAGAAGTATCCCCAAGTTCGCGTGGCGCCGATGCACCAGGAATTCTTAGGGCACGGCATCCACTGCCGCAAGTTTTGGCACGCGCACTACCATTCCGCCGATCCGCATTACTGGTACGCCTGGAACATCGAAGATCCGAACGAGCGCGGCTACGATGCCATTCGACGCGTGTTTCTCCATACGATCCTGACGGAACGAAATGAGATTATTGCTCGAAGGCTTGTCGCAGTTCCCCGATGACTTTTTCCTCAGCGGTCGAAGCGCTGTGGATTCCCAAGATGCCACCCGATGCGTGGGCGATTTTCTCAGCGCGGTTCAACACATCCTCTTGTAATGCCGTCAATGCCACGGGTGAAAGCTTTTTCGCTGCGGCCTTGATGAAATTCTTCCAAGCAGTCAACAATTCATCGCTGGGATGGTCGCGCAACCAGCTGTCGAGCAACCGATAGCCGTCGCTGCCGGGCATGATCCCCTCGGCTTCGCAGGCCGCTAAGACCGCCTGCTTTTCGTTCTCATCGAGTCGGCCATCCGCCCACGCGACCGCTAACAGCGGCACAATTCCCAACGCCGTAATTGTCTCGGCCCGAATATTGGCCGCTAGGAGATGATCGAGTACCGCGTCATCGGTAATGCCGGACGCCGCCGCCAACGCCTGTCTCATCTCTTGGGTGGCGGCTTTGAGTTTGAGATTAGCAAGCAACTCGGCATTGCGCTGGGCGAAGAAGGACTCTTCCAGCACCCGGCGCCGTTCCCCAAAGGAATCTTCACTCGGCATAGCTGTCCTCATCGCTATAGACGGCATTCAGTGACGGGAAATCTGCTGGGATTCTAGCCTTCAACCGATCGTGTTGCCACGGCTGGGAAATGCCGTTTTCGTGGGTCCCAGGGCCAGTTGCCGTGGGCCGGTTGCTATGTGTGAAAGGTTGCGTACTTGATCACTGCTGTAAATGATGGAACTTCAGGTCGTCTGTTCTTTCACTTGTCTACGCGATCGGTACAGTCGAGCTATCTTGCAGATTTCGCGTAGCTTAATAATTCAAATCATGTTATTACAATCGCAACTCGTCCGACCCGGTCCTGGGATTTTTGCATGGAGGAGTCGCGATATGCGGCACGGCGGCAAAGTTAGTCTATTTATTGCGTGTCTATTCTGCGCGTTACCCGCGATGGCTCGGTCGGAGGCGCCGGTGGCGGAAGTCAGCCAAGCGCTCGAGGACCTTCATTCCTGGCTAGGTGACGATGCCAATGCCCGAAATTGGCGGGCTTTTCTTCGTTCAGATGATTTGGTCGCGCAATTGTCCAAGGGGAATGCGGCCGACCTGGCGACGGTTCAGGAAATCCGAGCGATTTACGGCGGATCGGAAACCGGACTCGATTTGCGGCGATTTGCCGCTATGCGTTCGGCACTGGACAAATGGATCAAGGAGCCGCAAACACCGATTTCCGATCTGCCGGCAGCGGTTCGTGCTGCCAAAGAGAGTTTTCGTCCCATCTCCGCACAGGATGTGTCGCGTGCGCGGGCCGAATTGTTGGCGGCGACCAATCAACTTGAACGGTTCCTCCGATCCAGCGGCGCTGACAACACGAATGCCTGGAAAAAACTTGTCGATTGGGACGCGCTTCAACGGGAACTCGCCAAATCGGATGCGCCAAAACCGGAGGAGCTCGAGCGAATTGCGGCGCTGTACCGAGCGGATCATGCCGGCTTGGAAGCGGCCCCCTTTGCCGCCGTTCGGCATGCACTTCAAAATTATGCTCAGGTGTTGCGATTCTCGGCGGACGCGAAGTTGCAGACAGTCTTCGCAGAGAACATCGACGAACTCGCCAAGCGGCTGGAAGCTCTGTCAACCGCCTCCAAGACCGATGACTTGACGGCGGCCGGACGAGCACTCGGTTGGCTCGAACGTGCTGGCCAGGCTCGGCAGGTCGTGGCGGCAACTCGCGGTCGCTTTCAACGTCCCAATTTATTTGCGGTCGCATCGCGGAAATTCATTGAGGCAGGATTCGACGACCCAGAGACCAAGACGAAACTCAATCAACCGCGTGCACTCAACGACAACATCCTCGGCACCCAAATACACGGGACTGTCTATCCGAATCTGGAATTGAGCCTGTTATTGGTTCCAAGCGAGGAGCAGGCGACAATCAACATTCAGCTCAACGGCGCTGCCACATCGCAAAACGTCGGGTATCGCGGTCCGGTCACGGTGTGGACTTCCGGGTACACGCAAATCGCCGCCAGCAAACACATTTTTTTGGACGCCGACGGGATTACGAGTTCAGTCACGGCGGCTTCCTGCAGCACGTCGTCGAACATCCATTCGATTGCTGCCAGGTGTGGCCTGATTGAAAAGGTCGCGTGGAAACAGGCTGGCAAACAGAAGGGACAAGCAGAACGCGTTGCATCGGCGCTCGCCGAGTCCCGGATTGCCGGACAGGTCGATTCTGAGGTGAACAATCGGTTGGCCGAGGCCCATCAATCCTATTTGGAAAAAATTCACAACCGCCTGGTGCGAAAAGACAGTTTTCCACAGTTGTTCAAGTTGAGCTCTACGGAGGAAGCGGTGCTGGTGCGAATTCTGCACGCCACTCCGAACCAGTTGGCGACGCCGACCGACCCGCCGGCACTCTCGGGGGATCACGACCTTGCGGTTCGTTTGCACGAGACGGCGGTCATGAACTTTGGCGAGAGTTTGTTGGGAGGTGAAACGCTCAGCGACGAACGATTGGTGGAGATTCTGGATGAAAACAAGATCGAGGTTCCCGAAGAGTTGAAAATCACTCCCGATAAGGATCCGTGGTCGATTACGTTTACTCTCGAGCAACCGGTTTTGGCGAGTTTCGCGGACAACGGCGTAAAACTAGCCATTCGCGGTCGACGGTTCACGCGGGGTGATCAAGTCGTACGCGAGAATATCGAAATCTCCGCCGACTACAAATTGGAAAAAACGGATACCGGCTCGAAGTTGACCCGCCAGGGCGAAGTGAGTGTCGAATACGTGACTCGCAAGCAACTGAGTTTGGGCCAAGTGGCCATGAAAACGTTCCTGCGAAAGAAATTCGACGCGCTGTTCAAAGAGGAGATTACTTCCGACGGCCCCAAATTACCGGGTCGATTCAAAACCGCCGGCAAGTTGCAACTGCGTCAATTGAACTGCGACCTTGGGTGGCTCACGCTGGGTTGGGAACAACTCCCCGTCCCGGCGCCCCCGCAGGTTGCGATCGCGGATTGACCGTAGCGGGGTCGGGAGTCTTTATTCGTTTAACCGCAAGCCCCAGGCGAGCGCTGAACGGCAGCAGGGCGACTGGCGGCTGAAGGAATGACTAAGGTCTAAGCACTAATGACTAACGAATGACGAGGGCCGAATGACTAAACGGAATCTCTGTTGTGGGAGGGAATTGCTTCGTCATTCATACATTTGAAATTGGGCATTCATTAGTCATTAGTGCTTAGTCATTAGACATTCGCTGTCGGGGCGTCGCTGCACTTTGCCCCGCCACCCACACAGCGCTCGCCTGCGGCTTGCGGTTAAACGAGTCAACTGCCAAAAAAGACCCCCGCTCACGGCTACCCTTCGCGACCGCTCGGGGGTACTCTGTCCCGTCATATGACGCGTTGGGTTGAAGTTACGTTTGATTGCTTGCCGTTGCGTTCCGTCGGACGGCTGGACGCGCCGTTGGACGCTTCGCCTAAGTTCCGCGCGCTCTGCGAACGCATCAAACTGGCCATCGATCGACATGGTTCCCACAACACGTACTATCTCTACAACGCGTCTTGCCGATTTCACCTCGTCAATCACGACGACTTCGGGATGATCGAATTCCACTTCGAAGGGACGGTGTTTACCGACTCTCAAGACCAAAGTACGGAGCGCTGTGATTTGGCAGTCGAATTGACGCGTGAGACGTGTGATTGGCTCAAAGAGCCGATCGTGGAATGGTTTCGAGAAACAGTGATTCGCGCCGTGGTCGTCGAATTCAATCGCTTTATTGAGGCCGGGGATCTGGAAAAGGCCCGTCAGCGGCTGGAACAAATGCGTTCGACCGCCGATCAACAGGGCGGTTATCTCGGAATGTACTTGTAAACGATTTCACCCGATCGGTACGCACTTCCTTGCGACTTTGCGGGAAGGTGAATACGATAGTTCTGTGGTGATTCCGGTAGCGGTTTGAACTGGATCATGCGATGTGCCCGCGATGGCGCGCGTTATGCTGGTTCCGACTGTTCGTGTTTTTGACTTCCCTGTTTAGTCTTGCTCGAGGAACAGAACCCATGTCGAACGAAGTTATCGTCCGCGAAGAAGAAGCCCGTTCCGCAGTCGAGGTGAAGCCACAAGAAATGCTGGCTCAAGTCGTCGAAGCGGTGCGCCAGGACAGCAAACAATCCGCCGCGGCCTTTTTGGCCGAGTCGGTTGTGCCGCACGGTGGCGAGTAGAAGTGGCGGGAATCTTCGAGCGGCTCATTGGATTGGAAACGGAATACGCAGTCCGCTTTCAACCTGGAGAGGCGGCTGCGCCCTCCCCTTCCAAGTTTCGTCTGTATGAATCGTTGGTTGCCGCGCTTGCTCGGCGCGTCCCCACCGCTCGCGCGAAACATTTCAAGGAAGGGGTGTTTCTCGCCAATGGCGGCGCGGTTTGGTTTGAGGCGGAGCGACCCGCGGCGGGGGGTGGTCTGGTCGAAGGGGCCACGCCCGAGTGCCGCGGCCCCCGAGAAGTCCTTACCTACCAGCTGGCCCAGGATCAACTCCTCGCTCAGGCCGCAGCGGCTGCTCGTGGTCAGGGCAAAATCACGCTAATCAAGAATGACCGGGACGCCTTTGGAAACGTGTACGGTGCCCAGGAAAACTACGAAGTCACCATGGCAGACGGTTGGCGTCTGGTTTTGTGGCGAGTTGGTTTGATCGGACTGTTTCCTCTGGCTGTGCTGACTTGGATACTCGTGTTCGGTTGCGTGCTGGCCACGCTCGGATATTTCCTCGTCGCGGCACTGATCTACCTGCCGTGCCGTTTGATCTCTGGCGGTCACGAGCGGTTGTCCATGTTGCTGTTCGGACGTGATCTGACCGAAGGTCGTGATACGTGCGTCCATTTGCCGATGTGGCTGGAAGCCGCTTTGCAGCTAGTGACTCGTGTCGTTACCGCCCCGTTGGCCATTGCGCTTTATCTACTGCTGCAAGTCGCCGCGTTTGCCGACATCCGACGTAAGCTCCTGCCGTTTCTGGTGAGCCGGGCGGTATTAACCGGGTCCGGGTTGCTCGATGAGGACGGACGATTTCACCTGGCGGACAAGGGCCCGGCTATTAACTGTGTTTTAGGATTCGGCGGGATTATCGGCGACCGGCCCATCTACACGATGGGACACTTCTTCAAAATGGTTTATGCCGAATCCTGGTTTTCACCACGCGAGTACTCGGCGCTGTTCGCCAGTCGTCAACGATTGCAGATCGCGATCGGCGACTCCAACATGAGTGAAACGGCGCAGTTGCTGCGAGTCGGGGTGACGGCATTGATCCTCGACGCAATCGACGCTGGGTTCTTCGGCTACACACCACGACTTCGCTCACCAATCCGCAGCCTGCGGGCGATTTGTGCGGACCCCACGCTCCGCTGCGCCGTACCATTGGTCGGTGAGAATCCTGCGACCGCGTTGGAGCTGCAGCGATTTTATTACTCGGCCTGCCGCGCGTTCGTCGGATCGCAGACCGATGTGCCCGACGAAGCCTGGGAAGTGCTCACACTCTGGAAGCAATCGCTGGACGATCTTGAGCAAATCGCGAATGGCGGCGAGACCCCCTCGCGACTTATCGGCTCGATCGATTGGGTTACCAAGAAATACCTGCTGGATCACGCGGCTGCGAACGCAACTTGGGAAGAACGTAAGAAAATCGACATTCGGTATCACGAGTTGTCTCCGGAAGGTTACTTCGAGTTGCTGCGCGCGTCGGGTTTGGTTTCGCTTGTCACCGACGAGCAGACAGTGGAACGTGCGACTCGGATGCCTCCCGCGAATTCTCCCGCCACCATGCGTGGGCACTATATCCGCGAATTCGGCGCGACTGACGAGCGGTTTGCGGTGAACTGGAAGACCGTCACCATCGGGCACGGGTGGCACAAGCGCATTGTCCGTCTCGCTCAATACGGCCGAACCCAGTCGCAGTCTCGCCGACCGCGCCTCAGCACACGCGATCGAGACGGTCGGCCGCGACGCGGTTAATGCTCCGCCGGCTGGAAATCGATCGCTCTTCTACTCTTCAATAATCTGTTGTTCAATCGCCTGCTGTTCACTGGTTGGTGCGAACGGCTCTTTCTTGACGAAATGGATCAGCAATACCATGGAGGCCGCGGCGGGCAACATCTACGACTTTCCGCAATATTTCGATTTGCTGTTCCGGGATGAAACCACGGTCGAGGCCGACTTCATCGAAGCGGCCTGCCAGAAATACGCAACGGGCCGGGTCCGCCGCCTGCTGGAACCTGGGTGTGGCGGCGGTCGGCTGATCGTCGAATTGGCGCGGCGCGGATTTCAAATGTTGGGGTTCGATCACAGCCGGCCAGCGCTCGATTATTTGCAGACGGAGCTGGACAAGCGTCGGTTGTCGGCGGAAATATTCGCCGGTGATCTGACGAGCTTCCGCGTGGGTCGGCCTGTCGACGCCGCGTTCTGCACCTTTAACACTTTTCGGCACTTGCTGTCGGAACAAGCCGCCGCCAGCCACCTCAGCGCCGTCACGCGCGCCCTCCGCCGCGGCGGGATTTACGTTCTGGGATTCCATCTGTTGCCCTTGGACGTCGATGAACATTGCATCGAACGCTGGACCGCCGAGCGGGGGCGGACTCGCGTTTCGGTCACGCTACGGGTACTGTCCACCAGCCGCCGCCAGCGACTCGAACAAATACGATTGTCAATGCTAGTGCGCCGGGGAAGCCGCGCATGGCGAATGCGGTCCGAATTCCCGCTGCGGATGTATACCGCCACCCAGTTTCGTCGCCTGCTGGGTCAAGTCCCGGAGTTGGAACTCTGTGATGTGTTCGACTTCTGGTACGACATCGACTCGCCGCTCC
>CAZFLF010000229.1:0-7149 GCA_964519825.1 uncultured Pirellulaceae bacterium
CATCTTGCGCTTCCGTCGGCGTCCAACTGAAGGCGCCCGTAGAACTATCGAGCGTCATCCCAGTCAAGCCGCCGGAGGCGATCGAGTAGCTGACCGTATCGGGCACACCCGCGACGATGTCGGAGTCGGTGGCGTTCAGCGTGAAGTTGATACTGGTCTTCTCATTGAGCGACTTGTCGCCGGGATTCGTCAGATTGGGGACACCATTGATGTACATCGACGTTGTCGTGTGGGACGTCGTTTCAATATTGCCGACATGATCAGTAGCCACTGTGTAAAAGGTGTAGGTGTGTCCGGCTTCGCCGGTCAACTGCAAGGAGGTGCCGGCCACAGAAGCCTCAACCTTTTCGAAGGGAAGATTGTTGTCCGAAACGAATACATCGTAGAAGGCGACCCCCGAGCCTCCTGCGTCGTCGGCTCCAGTCCAATTGACCGTGAACTGAAGACTCAAGCTGATTGGAGGTAATGGCGTAACGCTGCTATTCGGCGGGCCCGCGTCAATCGTGACCAGTGCTTCCTTGGTGAGGTCGGTCCCCTTCGATGGATCGTGCGGGTCGATCTGGTTCGTGGCGATGATTTGCTGGCCATCGAACGCGATGAGCGCCACGTTGCGAATTTCCGTGCCCGAGGCCAGTCCAGATTGGGGCTGCACCGTGAACGAGACATGCCCCTTACCGCGGCCGGTGCCGTCCTCCGGCGGAAGAAAACCGGTCAGCACATCCGGCGGCAGACTCGTCGCCAAGTCGATCGATTGGAAAGCGGCACGGACCATTCCGGTGATGGGATCGAAGTTCAATTCGATCTCGACGATGAACGACTGAGCGTTGAAACTCATCGGCAGGGTCGTGAAATAATATTGCAGGCCGTCCGGTATGGAATCGATCACGTCGCCGAAACCGACTTCGGTGAATCGGAGCGAGTTCCAGTCCAGATCGGCTGACAGCTGGTCGGATACTTCAACTCGCTGGGCCGGTGCCGTGGCCGGTTGCGTGGGCACGGGCACACTGCCTGGCCCCAGGTTCTCAAAGTTAATTCGATACGGGATCGTCGATCCTTCCGCGATGAACGCTTGCGGCCCAAAGCCCCCCGCTCCGTGCTTCTCATTCGGATCACTCGGCCGCAAAAGGGATGTGCTCGCGGTGGAGCCGGCGGTGCCGGGGGCAACAGGTGGTGTGTAGAACCATTCACCGAACGCCCTAACTCCAACGAAATACGTAAATGCAATACCTGCCGGAACACCAGAAATTGATAGGTCATTCAGGAATTCGACATCACATTGCAACCGTGATTTGCCTGTAACTCCGGCGTAACAAATATCATGTCGATTGCATGCCGAATCGATTCCATACGGACCAATTCTGTCAGGGGTAAAATTACACCCATTCGCGCCATTTAAGGTTTCTTTCGAGCTAATGTCTAAAAGGCCATCTGGCCCAAGTGCGCCAAAAATTGAAGTGGCAATAACGAAGGGACTAAGACCAGAAATGTCGGTGAATAAGTTGGGATTATTATTCGCATACCGGTATAGGCCGAATTGACCAATTGTTGCACCCAGAGGATCCGTACTCTGAAACCGCCCGGTCGAGGCGTCGTAGTATCTTGCCCGCATAAATAATAATCCGTTACCTTCTTCCATCACTCCAAACTGACCAACGAATTCGAAGGGATTTGGCACCGTCTCAGTATGGACCAGCGTCGCGCCGAATGGTTCATAGGCGTAGTGGTTAGCGTAATCGCCTGCCGTGGCGCTTACACCCGCAGTCGATCCAATCGCATCGAAGTCAAAGAATTGCCAACCATTGGTCCTTAGGACACCTTCGAGGCCAATTCCGTGAGCGTAAGACGCGAGCCGGTTGCCTGTTCCGTCGTACTCCGCTACGACATCAACGAGTCCTATTGGATCAAGCAAGTATTCGGTCCGCTGGCCGTTAATTACCGTGGCGACTCGATTGCCTAACACGTCGTATTCGTATTGCCACGTGCCTTGCGGGGTCGCCACCTGCATCATCCGATTGAGCACGTCGTAGCTATATGTCCGCGTGCCAGCCGGCCCCGCCTCCTCGATCAAGTTGCCATCGCGATCGTAACGGAAGGTCGTGGCCCCGGCGGCTAGATACTCATTCAAGTTGTCGGCGCTGTAGTCCGTCGTCGTACCGTTTCGGACCGTACGGACGCGATTGCCGAGCGCATCGTACTCATAGTTCAAATCCTGATTCGCCATTGCCGCATTTGTCGAAGTGAATAAAGCTCGGGTTAGCTGGCCGGTGAGGTCGTAGCCGAAGGCCCAAGTTCCATCGAGCGTCGTCATGCTAAGCCGACGACCGAGCGTGTCGTAGGTGTAGTCAAACCGAGAGTTGACTGAATTGTCGGGCGCGTGATGCGCAATGCTCGTGATTCGCCCCACGGCGTCGTAGCCGTAATTCGTGTGCGTGCCGTTCCCCTTGTCCTCCCGGCTGAGTCGGCCTCCCGCCTCATACGCATAGGTCACAATGATTGCATCCGTAACATCCCGCAAATCCATCAGCCTTCCGGCGGTGTCATAGAGATAACGCACCACGAAACCGCTGTTGTCCTCCATGAGCGTCCGCTGACCCACGGCGTTGTATTCGAAGTCGAGCCAGCGGCCGGTGGGATATTCGACGCGGGTCAGCCGATCGGCCGAATCATAGCCGAATCGCATGACTCCTTGGGTATTCGCTGCAGTTTCCAGTCGACCACGTGCGTCGTAGGTATAGTTCGCCGTGGAACCGTCTGGGTAGCTCTCCTGCGTTACCTGCCCGGCGGCGTTGTAGCTGAGGTTGATCGCTTGACCGCGGCGATTGACGAGCGATGTGGGAGTGCCCAAGGCGTCGTAGGTGATCCGCTCGAGGCTGCCGTCCGGGTACGTCGTGGATGTCTGATTTCCTGCAGCGTTGTAGCTATATCTGACAACATTTCCACGCGCGTCGGTAAAGGAAGTCGGCTGATTTGCAGGCCCGTTTGGCACAAACGTCGTGGTGTGTCCCAACTCGTCGACGATGCTTTTCAGACCGCCGAATTGTGACCAAGAATAGGACTGTGCATGGCCAAGTGAATTAGTTTGCCGAACCAGCCGCCGCGCGTCGTTGTATTCGAACCGAGAGTAGTTGCCTTGCACGTCCTCGGCACGCGCAATGAGACCGCGTTGTTCGAAGTAGAGCACACTCGCGATGCCCGTACCGCGACTGACTCTCACGCCTCCCGTGGTGTCGTAAGCGAAGTCAAGTCGCTCAACGTTGCTAGTCAAATAAGTCGCACTCAGTCGACCGCGATCGTCATATTCAAAGCGCTGACTCGCACCGCTGGGGCCCGTGATCGATTCGAGGGCATGTTCGCGTGCCAGGCCAGCACCCAAACTGTAGCTATAAGTTGTCGCACCTTCGGGGCCGGTTGCGGTTAAGAGATGCGCGTTGCCGGAATCGTAGGTATAGGTCGTCATGCGGCCGGCTGAATCGGCGATTGACGCGATCAGGCCGGCCGCGTTATAGGTCAGATTGATCGACGCGCCGTTCGTGTGGGTCAGATTCGCGAGTCGACCGTCGGCGTAGCCCGCGGTGATACGATTGCCGTTCGTGTCTTGTGTGAAATCAAGCTTGCCATCGGCTCGGAATCTTCGCACAAGCCCGGTTGCCTCGGCTAATTCGAACCCACCTCCGCTTATCGGCCGTAGCGTGGCTGAATCGGCTGGCTGGCTGAAAAAGATGCCCGCGCGTCGGCGATCGGGTTGAAAACGACGTTCGGCGTCTGCCGACTCGTGAACAATGACCGTACCATCGCTGAACGTTTCGACGAAGACTTCGGAAGGTGTCGTCCACCCGCGACCAAACGGCCCAACCTGATAGCGATCGCTAATCGTATTGCCGAAAGTTCGGCGGAAAGAAAGTTCCAGGCCGGGAGTCGGCAGACTGGCGTCGATCGACGAGGCGAGCAGATCAATAGGGCTCAGTCCAATGGCTTGTGATACTTCAAAACCAAATAGCTGGCTCACGTCGCTGACGTTCAAACCGAGTCGGCTGAGGTATGCCGAATTCTCGCCCAGCACGCGCACGTAATCTCCCCAAGTGGAGCCGATCTGAGCCGCGAGGTTCGCGAACACTGCGTCCCAGGCGTCGACCGCCATTCCGCTGGGACGGAGCAATGACTTCAGGGATGGCCAGTCGATGGCCGCCGTGCTCGCTGCATCCGAGACCAGAACCTCAAACTCGATGATGGAATCGCCCGACAGCAAGCCGGCGTAATACACAGGCAATCGGAACGACTCGCCGGGCAATAACAGTCCCGCCGTCGCACCCGTGGCATAAATCTGCACGGACTGGCTGAACGCGTCAGGAACGGCGGACGACCAGAAGCCCTGGGCCAGACGAGAGCCGTCGAGCGTGAGCAAAGGCCGATCACTGCCATCACGGTCGGCCGATTGCAGCGTGAGAATGGGCGCGGGCAACGGGGCGGTGCCGGTGTTGGAATACTCCACATACAGCGTCGCCGTGGTGCGTGCCCCAAGTGCGGGAGGCAGAATAATTCGCGTTTCTAGTTTCGGCTGCCCAGTGGGTAGCAACTGGAAAGCCTGTGGCAACGTGTCCGCCGTTCCACCGGGCAAGGTAACTCGCACGTCGTAACTACTTTGTGGCATTCCAGGCAGGTTGAATACCGCGGAAAGCCGATTAAACGCGTCGACTCCGACCGACTGCGCCGAGTGGGCGGTACCGTCAGCGCTCAGTAACTTCACCTCCGCACCGGGTACAAAACCACTTCCCTGAATCGTGAGCATGGCGATTTGATTCGCCGCGTAGCTGTCAGGCGTCACTTCCGTGACGATCATCGGGGCACTTACGGCCCGCAGACTGAAACTGCTCGCCGCCGGCAACGCGGCACCGTACAGCAGCACGTACCATGTGCCCGGTAAGGCAAATGGCACCTCGACAAGATGATCCGCCGCAGCGAGTTCCGAGCCGAAATCATGCTCGCGCCGCGTCGGCGGAGCGCCGCGTTTCAGGTAGACTTCGGTGCGGTCGGTGTTCGTACTGTCATCGAGGTACACCATCAACGGGTCGTCCTGCGTCACGTCGAATTTGAAGAGCTGCGCGTGACCGCTTCCCGATAGAGTGCCATTGAACGCCGCGCCAAGGACGAGCGTCGTTTGGCTAATCTGTTCCATCATGAAAGCGTAACTACCCGAGCCAGTGCCGTTGGTGTATGCCTCCAAAACGTACTTGCCGGATGCGGGGAGTGTCACTAACTCCGAGTCACCACGGGCGTCAGTGAAACCGGTCCAGTCGCTTGGCCCGGTTAGCTTGAATCGGGCCGAGGAGACGGTCGAGTTCACGAGATCAAACCGGATTTGCTGATTCGCGTCGGCCGTGAACGTCCAACGGTCAATGCTGAACGCAGTCTCGATCGTGCCAACCGATCGCTGATTCACGACGAGTGGCGCGGTATCAATCGTTGCGTTGTAGACAGTCAGCAAATAGTTGCCTTGGTTGTTGGGCTGACTGGACGCCGCCTTGGTCCGTACACGATACGTTCCATCGACAGGCAGTTCGACGCCCAGCAACCGGACGGTTTCTCCGGATGTGACACTGACGCCGCTCGCGATCACGGTACCGGATGAATCGATCAATTGGACCTCGACCAGTCCCAGTGTCGGACTAGCCGGCGGCGGCGAAGTTACGTCACCGGGATTGGCGAAAATCGTTACCGCCCTGCCGGCGCTACCAAAGAAGGTCCATTCGTCCGTTTCACCGGCTGTGGAGATCGTGCCGGATGTGGGCACATTCAACGGGATCGGACCACCGTCGCTCACGACAACCACCGACCCGTTGAGAACCGTGCCGCTGATCTGCGCGACTCGCGCATAGACGTGGAACTGGTTCAAGTCGAGCGTGGTTCCGGCCGGAACAACCAACGTGTCGACGTAAAGAGCTTCCGCCCCTGTACCCGAGGTGTTGTCCTCGCGGTCCGCTAGCTTGACATACGTGTTATTGCCGAGCCGTAGAGTGCCATATGCGAAGTTGCGATTGAACCCGGCTGGCAGATTCCCGAGATCTCGACTCATCACCTCCAAGACCTGCGAAGCAAACGACGAGCCGCTGCCATCAAACAAGACCGTACCATGTGGAAGATATAGATCCTTGTTTCCCGTCGTGCCCGACAGATTGCCACTCACCGTGAGCTGTGTCGGTGGATCCATCGCGAGCCGCCCCGATCCGTCGATGTTGATCGACGCATTGACATCAACAATACCTGATCCTTGCAGCACGCCCGAAAGAAAATTTACAGTCCCACCATTGATGTGAAGGGTTCGTCCGGCGGCGACCACGATTCTGCCGTTGTTGGTGAAGCTGGGGGCCGTGCCCGACTGGCTCAACGTCAGGTCCGCCCCCGTGATATCGATCGTCCCGGTGTTGAGGTGTTGTGCCGACGTTTTACTGATGGCCAGGGACTGATCGACGGTGATCGTCCCTTGGTTGTCTATGGTCGCGTCGAGAACGCTCAACCCCGTGCCCAATGGACTGGCGATCGTCCCGTCGCTGGCGTTCGTCAGGTTTCCACCGCTGACGATTAGCTTTCCCTCATGGGGAAAGCTGCCAAAGCTCCCTACCGTCGTCAGCTCGATGCGACCGTGATTCGTGAGACCGTTCGTCAGCGTCAGCACGCCAGCCGAACCCACGTTACCGTCGCCCACCACCCGCAGCACGCCCCCCGTCGCGTTTGTGAAGGACCCCGACACCGTCGCCGTCGTCCCCTGAACCAACAACATCCCCGCATTGATCAGCGGCGTCGTCACCGCGTCCCCTGTCAGCTTCAACGTCCCTCGGTTGATCAAGCTTCCCGGTCCGATCACATTTACGGTGCCGCCAAACGTCAGACGTTCGACCTCGACGGGCAATGTCAAGTCGCTCGCCAGACTTAGCGTATGCGTCCCGGCCAGGTTCACTTGTCCGGCACCATTCAGCACCGCGCCGCTCCCCAACGCCGTCGTCCCGCCGGAAATAACCAACTTCGTTGAGGCATGTACATCGATCGTTCCGTTGATGCTGGTCAGGGTCTTGCCGCTATTGAGTACGGTCAGTTGCTGGTCGACGGTGATCGTCCCTTGGTTGTCTATGGTCGCGTCGAGAACGCTCAACCCCG
>CAZFLF010000229.1:7249-8535 GCA_964519825.1 uncultured Pirellulaceae bacterium
CCCCCGTCGCGTTTGTGAAGGACCCCGACACCGTCGCCGTCGTCCCCTGAACCAAGATCGTGCCGGCGTTGTTTAGGGCGGTGTTCACCGTGGCGCCCACAAGTTGCAGAACACCGTTGCTCGCTACTGCTAAGCTCGCACCGCCGCTCAAGGTGGAGCCGCTAAGCTGGAGCGTCGCGTTGCTTACGGTCAGCAATGCGTTGATGCTCGAAATACCGCTGCCGAGGGTCAACATGCCGCTCGTAACTTGTACGGGTGCGGATGTAGTCAGGCTGCGCACGGAATTCGTTCCCGAATTATGCGAGATCGTAACCGCGCTAAACTCGGCACCGATTACAACGTCGTCGCCTGAATTTGGCAGGACGTCGCCTTGCCAGTTTACGGAGTCACTCCAGTTCAAGGTGCCCGCACCGCCGTCCCAGGCGACGGCAGCCAGCAGGCAACGCGACTCGAGCGGTTCCAGAAAAGCTCTTCGAAACACCCGTCGACGTTCAATTTGCGCTCTGAGAGGCGAATCCCTGCGGCGGCATCGACGGAGAAAACCAGTCCAAAGTTCGCACACACGGCCGCCAAGTTCGTTTTGCATCAATTCGTAACCTCTGGGATGAATCCTAGGTGCGGTACTTAGCGGCGCGATCGCCTGCTTGGTTAATGTAACTTCACCCCCAAATCCCGACAGCGATTTGGCAGCTTTTTCAGATTTAGAAGTTTTGGAGTGCGGCGGCTTGACGCCGCTGTGGATCGTGGCGAAGCCACTTTCTTTCGGCGCTCGCCGCGTCTCCCAACGGAAGATTGCTCGGTCTCAATCCAAAGCGGCGTCAAGCCGCCGCACTGGTATGGCAAAAATGCCCGGGGGGCTGTCGGGAAATGGTTCCGAAACTGCATTTACCTGGATAGACTGGCCACGGAGGAGTCGATTCACCATGACGGACGACCAGTCTGCGTCGTTGACCTGTTTTTTTCGGCGGCTCCGTGACGGAGACCGATCCGCCGCGCAAGAGTTGTGGAGTCACTATTTTCCGCGTTCGCTGGGGTTGGCTCGGAAGGTGTTAAGCCAGCACCGGTTGGCCGTGTTGGATGCCGAAGACGTAGCGCAAAGTGCGTTTTTCAGTCTCTGGAGGCGAACGGAACGAGGTGATTTTTCCGAGCACCTGGACCAGAACGAATTATGGCGAATTCTGGCCACCATTACGGTCCGCAAGGCTCGGCGAAATATTGCCCGTGAAATGACGGAGAAGCGCGGAGGCGGCCGAGTCCACAATGAAACAGCAGTAGTGGTGGACGCC
>CAZFLF010000230.1:0-8517 GCA_964519825.1 uncultured Pirellulaceae bacterium
TCGGATTCGTCCGATGGCCGTGCCGAAGTACTGAGCAAGACCCTGGTGGTATCGCGAACAGAGATTGTCCAACCATCGCGCGGATGGAACCATGTCCTTGTCTTGCCAGCAGTGTGCAGTCATTGCGACTTCGTCAGCGATTCTCCTCGACGCGACTCCTTGAGGCACAGCAGCGGCAGAATTAGCGGCGGGTCGACCGACTCGCGTGACGACGTCCTGTTAGGCGGCGAGGGAGATGACATGCACGTTGGCGAAACCGGTCAAGACCTGATGATCGGCGGCTTCGACGAAGACGGGCAAATCGCTCCTGGCGACGACGGCATCCCTATTGATGGCAGCCATGCGTCGGATTTATTCGACCTGGCTCTCGACGCGGTCTTGCAAGAATGGAGCGATTATGGCTTCGGGCACTAGCTATGCATTGAGCAGTCTACCGGTTCACGAATTCCAGAAGAAATTGTTTGAAGTCGTCGCGCGAACGAATGGGGTCAAGATCCTGGTCTTGTTTCAACTGTTCGACGCCTTGAAAACCTTTTTCGACGCTTTGTCGCAACAGACTGACCGCTCGCGTCGCCAGGCGTTCGTGGAGTTCCTGGCGATCCTCTTCCGGCCGCTTTCCATCTTGACTCGCCGCAGCCGATGCCAACGCACAAACACAAGCACAGTTGTAGAGAGTGGTGGCATCCGCCAGTTCGTGCCGGGCTAGTTCGTCAACATCGGCAGCTGCTTCCACATATTCGCCACGCTTCTGCCTGTCGAGTGCCAGTCGCACGCGTCTCGTGAGTTCAAGTTGTCGCAACTTGTCGGTAGGCGGAGGAAGCAGTTTAAGATCTGGAACGGAGACGGGTACGTCCTCTTTGATTTGCACCTGCAATGGTCCCTCGCAGTCAGCGGGATCAACGACCCAGGCAATCGCCAACAGTTTACGAGACGAGGGGTCCACGGGATCTGCGCGAGTCACGGTGAAGGATGCCGACATGAAGCCACTGGGTGTTTCACGAATCAACGGCCAACGGGTGTGACGGCTGGCAGGCAATGATCGCCCACTCGCCAAATGAAGACGAAAATGCCCGGCCGTTTCAACCACCATATGTGTTCGTGGTTGCATGTTGGCCTGCTCCGCTGGATCCTTTCGCTTCTTCATCTCTTCGTATTTGTCAGGTGACGGAATGAGGTAATGATTCGGAGTAGAGACGACTACGACAAACAGTTGCTTCGCAGCATCGTTTACTTCGAAGAGCAGACTTTTTCCTTGGCTCTGGTAAGCGGGCAACTGCTTTGCGGTGAACGATCCCAGGACTTTGAGCTGCGTATCACTCGACGTCGATTCGCGCCGCGCAGCCAGCGGCAGCTCCGATCGGTTTGCGCGTCCCAACCGGTACGGTTTTGCGTCCACGGGATTCGCGTCAAATATTCGCGCGGTATTCCAGGGACCTCCTGAGCAGGCGATTCGCGTTCCGTCGGGACTGAAGACCGCAGGAGCATATTGTCCAGGAATACTTAACAACTCATTGCCGGTAACAGCGTCCCAGATCTTCAGAGAACGATCCGTCGAACTTCCGCCGACCGATGCCAGCCGTTGCCCGTCCGGGCTAAATGTCACGCTACTGACTTCGTCACTATGACCACGAATTGTGAGTAGTTCTCTCGGTTCCGCTCGAACTCCCCGGTTGGCGACGTTCCACAGTCGAATCGTGCGATCCGCGCTGGCAGATGCAAGAAGTTCGCCATTTTTGCTGAATGCCGCGCTGAAAACAGGCGCGGTATGGCCGACAAAGGCCGACAACTCCTCGCCCGTATCAAAGTCCCAGACCCGGACAGTTTTATCTTCGCCGACGGTGGCCAGCTTGGTGCCGTCGGGCGTGAACGCCGCATGCAGCGTGTTGTGTGTAAGGGTGGGCAGCGTCTGCATGCACTCTCTCTTGTTGATGTCCCAGATTTCCAAATCGCAAGCTAATCCATAAAGCACGATGCGGCTGCCACGCGGGTGCCATAACATTCCTTGCAGGTCTTTAAAAGCTCGCATGTTGTGGTTGAGTAGCAGGGATTCTTTGCCAGTGTCCGCTTCCCAAATGCGGACGGTGCCGTCCGTACTCGCGGTAGCTACCCATTGCCCTTCTGGGCTGAAAGCGATTCCCCGAATCAATCCGGTGTGACCTTCATGTGTTTTTGAGCCCAAGATGAGTCCCGGCAACTCTCCGCGTGGCGGCCCCTTTTTGAAATCATGACGCCCAAGTGTATTGAGAAGCTCTCCCGTTGAGACAT
Source organism: uncultured Pirellulaceae bacterium (assembly GCA_964519825.1). Lineage (GTDB taxonomy): Bacteria > Planctomycetota > Planctomycetia > Pirellulales > Pirellulaceae > CAZFLF01. The sequence continues at coordinate 2,266 of CAZFLF010000230.1, forward strand.
TCCAGAGTCGCCCGGCGTAATCCTGACCGCCCGAAGCCAGCACATCTCCATTCGAGTTAAACGCGAGGCTGATCACATTCGAGTGATGACCGATACACGTTGTAACTTGCGGATCTATTGACACATTCCACACTTTTACAGTGCCATCCAGACTCGCCGACACGAGCTTGGTGTTCTCCGGCCCAAATGCCAGGCCGTGAATTCCTTCCCAATGGCCATTGAACTCGCGCAGTTGCTTACCCGAACTCAGATCCCAGAGTTTGATGCTGCTGGCAACCTTGTCTCCTGTGGCCAACCAACGACCATCGCTGCTGAATGCGGCGGTGGAAATATCCGATGAATGGCTCGCCAGCGGAGTGATCTCGCCTGATTTGCTGTTCCACCTGCGAATCCCTCTTTCCGGGCCGGATCCGGCCAAGATCAAACCCTCTCCATCCTGACTGAATGCAAGTTGTGAAACCGGTTCTTTCTCGCGCGCCAGCGATTCTCCGCTCATCGCATTCCAGATTTGAAAGCCGTTTGCCCCAAACGCTGCGGCAATCCGACTGCCGTCTGGGCTGAATGCAACGCAGTGGATCAGGCGCGCTTCGAGCTGGGTTTGGATGATCAGACGGTCCTTGCGGTCAGTAGGATTCCAAATTCGGATCGTACAATCTTCGCTCACCGTGCAAATCTCGCTCTGTTGAGGGTGAAAGACAAGACCGACAACGCCTAACACGTGTTGCGAATACGATGAGTCTTCTGTCCCGGCCAGCGGATCCCAGATTTTTACGGTTGTATCCGCACTGGCCGACGCCAATCGTTTGCCGTCGGGACTGAAGGCAATGCAATTGATGCGATCGCTGTGCCCCAGAAGGTTGTGAAGAAGCTCACCGGTTTGTGCGTCCCACAGCCGAACGATTCCATCCTCGCCGCCTGCACTAACAAACCGGCCGTCGCGACTAAATGCGACTGTGTTAGCCACTCCATCGTTTTCTTTGAACTCGAGCAATTCAGAATGGCAAAGGCGTTTGAGGTAATACCAGTCCCAGCCGCGGAGATCGATATCGTCGGTTTCCTCAGGTCGTACACCGTCCAACAGATCGATGGCTGCAGCAATCTGTCCGTTTTGAACCAGCCGTTGCGCGTGGTTCATTTCAGCTCCGTAACGGCGGCGGTCGGCCAACCGCCTCGCGCCCCTGTACTTTTCTGCATTCCCTTGCGCGTCGATTGCATTCAGGTTAGCGCGGTAAGCGAAGTAGGATGAGATCGTCGTGCCGCCGAGAAGCAACAGAATGGCCACCGCCGACAGTGTTGCGACCGCAGGATTTCGCGCGCACCAGCGACCGGCACGCTCAAAACTGCTGATTGGACGTGCGTTGATCGGTTCTCTCCGTTTCCATCGCTCCAGCTCGTCGGCCAAATGCTGGCAGGATGGATAGCGGTGCTCGGCACGTTTATTCAGGCACTTCAGGCAGATCGTCTCCAAATCTTTTGAGACAGACTTATTGATTTGTCGAAGCGGTTTTGGCTCCTGTTCCTGAATCTTGATCAGCACTTCGGACGTATGCCCCTGGAATGGTCGTTCGCCGGTCAAGAGTTCGTAGAGCATTACGCCCAGACTCCACAAGTCACTCCGCGCATCGGCAAAATGACTTTGCCCCTCTGCCTGTTCTGGACTCATGTACGCCGGAGTGCCCATTTGGATTCCGGCGCGAGTCTGAAGAGTGTCTGCTTCGTCGCGTCTGGCAAGCCCGAAGTCCAAAACATGCGGCTGGCCATTCTGATCGATCATGACGTTTTCCGGCTTCACGTCACGGTGAATGATGCCCTTATTGTGAGCGTAGTGTAGCGCGGACGCCAACTGCGAAGTTAATGTCGCGGACTCTTGATGCGTCAGGCGCCCCTTTTGTGCCATGTACTCGCGAAGCGTTTTCCCGCCGATGAATGCGCTCGCTATGTAATACGTGCCATCGATCTCCCCCGCATCGTAGATCGGCACGATGTGGGGATATTCGAGTTGTCCGGCGGCTCGAGCTTCGCGCAGAAAACGCTGAATATCTTCGTGATCAACCAACGACCCGGATTGCGGAATCTTGAGCGCAACCTCACGGTCTAGCTCGGAATCACGAGCTCGAAAGACGTATCCAAAGGCGCCGTGCCCGAGAAGCTCGCCCAGGCGATACTTGCCGAATTGCGCGCCGGGCGCGAACGCTGGCGCGCCGCCAGCGAGCCGCTGCCCGCGATGCGTGCTCCCCTCGCGGAATGTTTCCGTTTCCACGCGGGAAGTTGCTGTGGAAAGGACTGCGGCAACGGTGTCCCGATATTCAGGGAATCTCTGAAAATACGCTTCCGGTGTCACCGAATCACCGGCTTGGCTGCGAAATTCAATATCCAGCGACAGCAAGGCGCGGAGCAGTTCTGAACGCGCTTCATCCGTTGACTGAATAAGATAGTCCTCGATGCGAGGCCGATCGCCTGCCTTCCAAGCCCTCTCAAACTGAATGCACAGTTGCTCGATTTGAGGATCGATGGACGGCTGATGCGGCAAATTGTGTGCAGAGTGGCCGGCATTCATCGCCGCCAATCTCCTGATGGTTGGACATCCAGGCAGCGAAGAACGCGGTCAAACTGGATGCTATGCATTGAGCGATACAAGCCTCGGCTGAGACTCCCCGCGCGGCAATGGCTTAGCAATCGCAACCGCGATCAGGTCGTAATCCTGCACGCCGACGACCTCGCACGAGACAATGTCACCGGCATGTAGCTCTTGGCGGTCGCCCGTGACGAAGACCAAGCCGTCGACTTCGGGCGAGTCCCCCTTGGACCGCCCGATCCAAACGTTCTTCTCGTCCGGCACAGGGCCATCGAGAATCACGTCGAATTGCCGCCCGATCTTGGCCTGATTGTTCTCTCGAGCGATCGGATTTTGAATCGCCATTAACTCGTCGCGACGCGCCTTCTTAAGTTCTTCGGGGACATGACCGGGAAGTTTGCCGGATGGTGTGTCTGCCTCGAATGAATACGTGAAGACTCCCATTCGGTCGAACCGCTGCTGGCGGACGAAGTCACACAGCTCGGCGAACTCAACATCGGTTTCACCCGGGAAACCAGTGATGAACGTCGTGCGGACCGTCAGATTTGGAATCTTACGACGCAGCTTGTCGAGCAACGACTCCGTTTCGCCGCGAGTCACTCGGCGCGACATGCGGCGGAGCATCTGATCGTTGATATGCTGCAAGGGAATGTCGACGTACGGCAGGATGCGGCGGCTTCCAGCCATGACGTCCACCAGTTCGTCGGTGATGTACATCGGATAAAAGTACATCAGCCGAATCCAGTCGATCCCATCGACCTGATCCAGTTGTCGCAGCAGCTCCGTCAGGCGCGGCTCGCCATACAGATCCATACCGTAATAGGTCGTGTCCTGGGCCACGATAATCAGCTCGCGAACGCCGTCGCGGACCAATTCCTCCGCTTCGTTCACGACTTGCTCCATCGGCTTGGTCGCGTGTTTGCCACGCATCTTTGGGATTGCGCAAAACGTGCACAGCCGGTCACAGCCTTCGGAGATTTTCAAATATGCAAAGTGGCGCGGAGTAATCCGCAGGCGATTTGCATCGGACAACGCGCGGATCGGCGCCGGTTGGAATACGAGACGCTGCTCGTCCAAATGGCCGATAAATCGATCAGCGACTTTGGTGATCTGCTCGCGACCGAAAACGCCGACGAGTGCATCGATCTCTGGCCGTGCGGAAAGCAAGTCTTCTTTCTGCCGCTCGGCCAGACAACCCGACACGATCACTCCGCGCGTCCGGCCTTGACGCTTCAGTTCGAGCATCTCATCGATGGCGCTGAACGACTCTGTACGAGCCTGCTCAATGAACCCGCAGGTATTCACCACGACAAAGTCCGCGCCATCGGGGTCGTCGACGAGGTCATATCCCTCGATTTGCAACAAACCGAGCATGCGCTCGCTGTCCACGAGATTCTTCGCGCAGCCCAGGCTCACAAAGGCATAAGAGCCTTTCGAGGAAGAACGTGCAGTTGTCGCAACTTTCTTGCGGGACAAGAGGACACCTCAATCGTCGGTCAGACGGGCAAATCAACAATTCAGCGGGATTGGGTATCATACCAGCGATCAAAACCTGGGCGAGGGGCGACTATCGATAGATTGGCTGGCCGTTTGCCCGCCGCTGGTCGTTGACCCACCCCATCGCCCGCGGTTCATGCTGCAGAAATCTGATTAACTGCGAGCTCGAGCAGCCAAGCAGCGCCGCAGCCTGCCTGGCGTCCAGTTCGGCCGCAGCCAGCACGTCGAGTCCTTCCGCCAGCAGCGCTGGAAAATCGGCGTGTTCGGGGTTAATAACCAATCTCCCGGCGCGACAGCGGCTGGTCCACAACTCACTCGCCACAAGCTGGTCTCGCGTCAACGGCGACCGAACCTGCAGGGCTAGATTCACCCGCAAGCGAAACAAGGCGCGACATCGGTTCTCTTCCTGGCTCCGGCGTTCGCTGGCCTCGCCGCAGATGCCCGTTGGCACGTGCGTGATGACAACAGCCGTCTCAACCTTATTGCGATGCTGACCACCCGGCCCGGACCGCCGCTGACGTCGGAGTTCGCAATCACGCAGCAATATCTCCTCAGTCACAGCCGCTGGGTGCGTGCGATCGCTGGCCACTCGGCGATTATCCGCGCCCGAATTCCTCGTCATAATCCTCCAGCGACGCGCTGATCACACGGCGAGCTTGTTCGCTGCCGTAGATCGACTCGATCGTCACAATCGGCTGTTCCTTGTACATCGTTTTGTACGTGGAGAAATAGTGTTCGAGCCGCGCGACCATGGCTTCCGGCAAGTCGCGGATGTCTTCCGCATTCGCCAAGATGTTGTCATTGGCTAGCACCGCAATGATTTTGTCATCGGCCTCGTCCCCGTCGATCATTTGGAGGCCCCCGACAACCTTGGCCTTGAGAATGATCTCAGCCCGGTTGATGGGACGTTCGCTAAGAATGCAAATGTCCATCGGGTCGCCGTCACCGCGCTTCGTCTTGGGGGACAGTTCGCTGACTCGCCGGCCGCAATATGTTTGCGGAATAAATCCATACAACGACGGGGGTTGAGATGAATAACGTTGTGGTCGATCGACCCGTAAATAGCCGGTCACCTTGTCGACTTCGTATTTGACGAAATCAAATGGAGTGATCTCGATATAGGCCTGCACGATTCGCGGAGCGTCAGGACCGGGATCGAGTCCGTGCCACGGATGCGGACGCCAACGATAAAACGGTGCGGAAATCGCCATAGAACACTCGTGCGGATCAGGGGTAGCTACGGCAGTGAGTTAACGATTTCTTCATCGATTCTTAACATTCGGCCGGTCCAATTCCTACCAGAGTGTAACGCAAACGAGTGAAACAGGAACATGTCCTAGGAGAGTCCCATGCAGTCAAGTCTGCGGTCATCAGCAGCGATGAGAATCTCATCTGTCGTTTCGGTTGTCTCCGCGGCCATTCTCGTGCTGGCGGGCTGCAACACTTCGCACGCCCAGGCGCCGGTACAGCCTCGACCAAAAGCGAGCACCAATTCCAACAAAGGTGCAGCGCCGGCCGGTGCGGGACAGAAAGAGACAACCACTCGGGCGGTTCCCGATGCCACCGCCAAGACAACGCAAGTGAAAGTGGATCCGGCACTGCCAGAGTACAAGCCAGTCGCCGGTGTCTCGGGCAACATCAAGAGCGTTGGCTCGGACTCGATGAACAATCTCATGACGTTGTGGGCGGAAGGTTTCCACAAATACTATCCCAGCGTGCGCGTCGAAGTTGAGGGTAAGGGATCATCAACGGCCCCGCCCGCATTGATCGAACGGACTGCGACATTTGGCCCAATGAGCCGCGCCATGAAGCCCAGCGAGATCGACGCATTTGAAAAGAAGTTTGGCTACAAACCGGTCGCATTGGGCACGAGCGTGGATTCGCTCGCCGTGTTTGTAAACAAAGACAATCCGCTCGAAGGTTTAACTCTCCCGCAACTCGACGCAATCTTTTCCGCGACGCGTAAACTTGGCTCCCCGAACGATATCACGAAATGGGGCCAACTGGGCCTGACGGGAGACTGGGAGAACTCACCCATTAGCCTTTACGGGCGCAATTCGGCCTCCGGCACTTACGGCTTCTTCAAAGAAAAAGCGCTGGGTGAGGGGGACTTCAAGAACGGTGTGAAGGAACAGCCCGGCAGTGCGGCCGTGGTCCAAGGAATAGCCGCTGACAAGTTC
>CAZFLF010000231.1:0-8490 GCA_964519825.1 uncultured Pirellulaceae bacterium
TACCTGGATCTGCTGTGGGTGCCCCGTTTGTCCCCGCGTTGGACAGCAATCATTGGAGTCGCACCCAGCTATTACGGAGACTTTCACGCGGACGCGAGCCAGGCTTTCCGGATGACTGGCAAGGGACTAGCCCGATACGATTGGACGCCCGATCGCGTGCAGTTGCTCTTCGGCGTCTTGTATCTCAATCGAAATGACGTTCCGCTCCTGCCAGCGGGTGGAATCATTTGGACCCCCAACGACGCCAAACGATACGAACTCCTGTTCCCCAAGCCCAAACTCGCCCATCGCATTACACTCGGCGACCATTACGAGGACTGGCTCTATCTCGGCGGCGAATTCGGTGGCAATACCTACGCGATCGAACGAGTGGGCGGCGCGGCTGATTTCATCACGCTGCGCGATATCCGCGTGTATGTCGGATTGGAGCGGAAACTTAATGGCGGCGCTGGCTACCGCCTGGAAGCCGGCTATGTCTTCGCGCGCCGGGTCGAATACGAATCGGCAACTCCCGACCTCAACGTCGACGATACCGCCATCCTACGTGGCGGGTTCACGTTCTGATCGCCAGCGAATACGATCACCGCATGCTGGCTCGCGTCGCAACCTGGTGGACCATACTTCGCATCTGCCTGGAAGAGCGCTTGGTCTATCGCGGCGACTTCGCGTTGGGCACGTTGATGCGGTTTCTGCCAATTGTGACGCAGATCTTTCTCTGGCACGCCATTTTTCAGGCACGTGGCGACGAGCCGCTGGCCGGATATCGGTACAACCAATTCGTCGCATACTACCTGCTGACGATGGTCTCGCGAGCCTTTTCCTCGATGCCCGGTTTGTCGTCGGGAGTCGCGCGACAAATCCGAGAAGGCGAGATCAAGAAGTTTCTGATTCAGCCAGTCGACTTACTCGGCTTCTTACTGCTGAGTCGCGTAGCGCACAAAGTGGCTTACTATTCTGTCGCGATCGGCCCATTTGCGCTGGTCTTCTTTCTCTGTCGTAGCTATTTCTATGACCTGCCCCCCGAGGCCGCCACGCACAGCGTCTCGACCGCGGCCGCTTTCCTGGCGACGCTAGTAATGGCCTTTGTGCTGGGCTTTTTCCTCGAGGCGACGCTCGGTTTGGTGGGCTTCTGGTGGCTGGAAATCGGCTCGCTCTTGTTCGTCTACATGCTGTTCAGCTTCTTCCTGTCCGGCCACATGTTTCCGCTCGACATGTTACCGGAGCCGTGGCATATGGCAGTCGATGTCCTGCCGTTGCAGTACCTGGCTTATTTCCCGGCGGCGGTGTTCTTGGGAAAAGTGACCGGGCTCGCGCTGCTGCAACACCTGGCAATCGAGGCCGGCTGGATCGTGTTTTTCGTCGTGCTCAGTCGCGTGCTGTACCTCCGGGGTTTGAAACGGTACAGCGGGTTTGGAGGTTAACCGATGACGATGCGTCCGAGGTATTTCGCGGTCTTCGCGACGTTCGCCCGGAACAGCCTGGTGCGCGACATGACGTTTCGCGCCAACTTTCTGATCGACGTCGTGGCCTCCCTCGTGTGGATGCTCGCCAATCTGGGTTTTTACAAACTGATATTCCAATACACCAACTCGATCGGCCAACAGACTGGCTGGGGAGAATATGAGTTCTATGCCTTCTTGGCCACTACGATGTTCATCAACAGCATCGTGCAAGCGTTCTTCATGCCCAATGCCGAGGAATTCAGCGAATTGATCCGGACCGGTGGTCTCGATTTCGCGCTGCTCAAGCCAATCGACACGCAATTTCTGATTTCTCTGCAGCGCATCGAGTGGTCGTCACTCGTCAACCTCGTGGCGGGCGCGGTGCTGCTGACCGTCAGTTTGCACCATCTTGTAAACCTGCCAGTGAATCCGCTCGTCATCACGCCCTGGCGAGTCCTGTTGTATATCTTCTTCTCGGGCTGCGGCGTCGTGATTCTGTACAGCTTGATGATCGCGCTGGCGGCCACCAGCATTTGGCTCGGGCGGAATCAAACGCTGTATGACTTTTGGTTTTACATCACGAATTTCTCGCGTTACCCGCGGGAAATCTACACTGGACGGTGGGGGCAGCCATTGCAATGGTCCTTCACATTCGTGATCCCGGTGCTCATCGTGGTGAACGTTCCGGCGCGGATTCTGGCCCAACCCCTGCGGGGCCAAGATACCAGTGATTGGATGTTGTCACTGTTCGCTTTGTTCGCAACCATAGCCAGCTTCGTCGCCTCACGCTGGGTATTTCAGAAGGCGCTCTTCAGCTATCGCAGCGCGTCGTCCTAACGCTAGCGCGAATGACTCACGGCGTCATCTATCCAACACGCCGTCCTGACAGATCGGACCAAATTCGTCCGCGAATCCCGGCGGCGGATCGGCCGGAGGAAAGAAGCGCTGGCACCGGATATTTCGCACGACTTCGCGAGCATATTCGTCCGCCACGGCGAGCTCCTCGGAATTCCAGTCGGCAATTACAAATCCAGTCGCCTTGGTGTCCTTGGGCAAAACGATGTATCCCAATTTCACCGGACCGACAATGCCGAGCGCCACGGCCAAATGGCGATAGAGTGGCAGCTGAAGGTCGATCCACCCGTCTCGGCACTGATGCGTCTGTTTGGGAGATTGTCCGGCGTCGGAGGTCTTGTAATCAAAAATGACGCGTTCTCCGGTCGTTCGATGGACGTCGATCCGATCGATCCGGCCGGTAAGCCAAAATGGTTCGCCGTCGACATCAAACTGAGCTCCTAGCTCTCCAACGGCCGACGTTTCCACGAACTCGATTCGCCAGCCTTGGTCAGACCAAGCGGCCTGCTTCTCCGCGAAAGCCCGCAATCGCCACCGGAGCTGCTCGACCTGCACCAGCACCGCCGGCAACGGATTCCGACCGAACGCATCCGCTGCGCAGTGATCCAGTTCCTGTTCCAACGCGGCGCGGACCGCGTTGGCGTCGGTCGAGTCACGGCGCGGTCCGCTGCCAAAGCGCCGCAATACCTCGTGCGCAAGGCTGCCAAAACCTCTGCCATCGAGTTCGTCGAGTGAGTCCGAGACGGCTTCCAACCGCTCGACGTGCCGTAAGTAGAACCGGTAAGGACAGGTAATGTAGTCGCAGAATGCCGTAACTCTCAGCCTGGTGATTGGTGTTGCGAGCGGCTTTGGGCGGGGGATCTCCAGTCGCCGCGGGTCGGAGGGCCGCGCCGCGTCCTGGCGGAATCGTCCGCGGTCCTCGCGTGGCTGAAAAAATTGCTGCGCTCGCTGAGCCGTGGTCTCGGCGTCACAGGCAAATAGCAGGCGACTGGGAGCGAGTGGATCGCCGTCGTGGTTGCGCCGCCCGACGATCCACTGCACGAAGTTGCGCGCTGCCACCAACACGCTGACGGCGTAAGCATCGCGCGCGTAACGCCGCGCATTATCGAGTAATCCTAAGCGCTGCCGTAACGCGTTCGGCATGAACAAATCAGAATTGAGCGATTCAGGGACAAAGCCTTCGTTGAAACTCGTGACAAGCAAGACCGGCGCGTCGTCCAGTGGCAACTCCAACCACCCCAACATTTCGACTGAATCCGTAGTCATGGTCGCGGGAATCGTGGCACTCCGTACTTCGTCCAGCAACCAGCGAATCGCCTGCGAGGCCGATACCTGCGGCATGACTGCAACTGGAATTCGCGACTGTTCAACCAGCGCCTCACGGACCCTCTCACACACACCATAGATGACGCGGTCGGCGGGGACTTCGCTGTGAAGTGTGCGTTGGCCATAAACGTTGGTCAGGAGCCGCCACACAGGGTTGGCCCAGGCATTCAGCGACTGCGCAGAGTGCGTGAGGTCGCCCAGCAATCGTCGCACTGCCTCACCAACCTGTCGCCAGGAGTCTTGGTTGCGTGACGACCCCAGCAATTCGTCGGACAAGCGAAAGGGCAAATGCCGGTTTTGGTACTCGTCGAGCCGCTCTAACCAATCACTCGCGACATGCGCTCGCGCCAGCCATTGGCCGACGTCGGGATGGCGGACCAACGCGGCGAATTCAGCGTATCGCTCGTGTTCCAGGAATGACGCAACGGCGTCGAGCAATCGGATTGGAGACGTGCCGCCGAATGACTCCCCCGGCCCCCACCGAGCGGTCACGCCGTCCAGCGCCAGTCGCCGTTCCAGGTCCGGAATCAATTTTTCATCCGGGACACCGATCACAATTTCGTCGGCGCGATATCGGCCGGCCAACGACGAAAGTTGCCGGACCACTTCCTCGGCCTGATCCGCGGGACCTTCGACAACTTCGACCTGTGCGGTCGCGATTGGCAGCTCGATCTGTTCCCAAGCCGAAGGAATCAGGCAGCCCTGTTGGTCGAACCGGCTATCCCAATCGGTTGGTGCAAAGATCAGCGCCGTCACTCGGTCGGCAACCTGGTCCAGCATCTGGCGCAAGGTGACGTTCAAGTCGACCGCGCCAACCAGTACGATTTCGCGGTCCGTGCGGCACTCTTGGAATTCAACCGCCTTCAGCCGTGCGGTCTGGATGTCCCATAATTCGAGTGCATCGAGCCGGTCCAGATAGTTCTGTTGCAATTGTTGCAGTGCCCGCCAGCGCGGCTGTTCGGTGAATCCTTCGAGTGTCGCTCCTCGCTCGACAACGTCTTCAAAGTCGAGGCCATCGGCTGCCAATTCCACATGCTGCCGTCGCAACAAGTCGCCGTAAGCCAACCACCGTGTCCTGTCATCCTGGGAAGGAGGACGAGGAATCACCCGTGCCAGCAATTCGGGCGCGGCGTTGCTCAGTGTTTCGGCCCACACCAGGCGCTGCACCAATTCGCTGGCGAAGGGGCGCTTCGGCCGATAGAGATGCTCTGGGAGCGTACCGACCGTTACGATCGTCGGTGGCGTGAGACAAAGCTCGCGCGTCCGTGCGACCTCGACCAACACTTCCAGCAATCGACGTCCGGCTCGACTTCCGGGCACCACGACTAGGACTTTCCGCAAGTCGGCCAGTGAACCGGCCGCGTGGCGCGTCAACAACAAGTCCGCGGCCGAAAGCAATGCGGGACGTTCATGACCAAGAAAAACTCGCTCGATCACCATGAACGCAGAACATATACCGTCGGCGCTCGAAACAGAAGTATTCCGCCACCGTGCCAGGTCAATGGTTGCGGACATCAGCCCTTCGATTTGGTGCTCGTCCCTGCGTCCAGGAGAATCGCCACCTGCATGTCGCCCATGACATTGACGGCCGATCGGAGGCGGGCATTGATGAAATCGATGCTGTAGACGATCGGCAATGCGAGCTGCACGATCTCATCCGGCAGCCGGGCGGCTTTCAGCACCAGCGTCAGGATGATCAATCCGGAATTGGGAATCCCGGCGATACCCATACTGCCGGCCAGGGCGGCCAACAAGATCGTAATCTGCTGGCCGAGAGGGAGCGCCATTCCGGCCGCCTGCGCGATGAACAATGCGGTGATCGCTTCGTAAAGCGTGATCCCGTCATTGTTGAAGTTCGTGCCGACGCAAGCCGAGAGGCGCGCCGACGATTCGCTGACTCGCATCCTCTGCAATGCGTCCAGCGTAAGCGGGGCCGTCGCCAGGCTGCTGTTGATCGAGAATCCGGTCAGGATCGCAGTCAGCCCCTCACGCATAAACGTACGCGGCGACTTCCCGCCGATGAGCCATGCCGACAGCAGGTAGTACACCAGAGAATGAACTGCCAGCGCCACGACGACCGTCACGAAGAAAACTCCCACGAGTCGAAAAACGCCCGGTCCGGTGGCCCCGATGACGCCGGCAACGGCCAAGCAGATTGCCACCGGAGCCAACTCGATGATCCAGCTCAGAATCTTCAGCACAATCTGATATGTGGCGACGACAAAGCGTTCGAATGTCGCCAAGGCCGCCGTCAGTTCGCCGTCCTCGGATGTCTTGAACGATCGCATCGCCGCCCCGATGAGAATCGCCAACGCCGCCACCGTCAGTACCATGTTGTCCGTAAACGGCTGAGCCACGCTCTTCGGAATGTACGAGCGGACGATGTCGAGTGGCGACAGGGACGATTGCTTCGCCTTCTCGGCCAAGTCCTGCGCCTTCGCCGTTTCTGTTCCCGGAGCTCCCGGCGCAAGCCTCTGGGCACGTTCCGCCAATGTCCCCTGCCACGCACGTCCAGGTTGCCAGACGTTGATGATCGTCAGGCCGATCGCAAAGGCCACGGCTATATTGATGCCACAGATCAGGAACATCTTCGCCCCCTGCCGTCCGGAGATGTGCGTCCGTACGAACGCATCGAGGATGGCGAAGAAAATCAAAGGTGTCGCCAGGGCCGTCAGAAGCTGGATATAAAGAGTGGCGATCACTCCCAGTTCTGTGGTCGTCCACCCGAAGGCCATCTCGTCCAGGCCAAACGTCAGACCGATCGTCGTCCCAACTAGCACAGCCGCCAACACGCGCAAATACATCGGCCAACGGCACGGATTCCACCTGGAGGATGGTCGGAGCGGAGAAGGACTCGGGGTGTCTTGAGCGGTGGTCATCGCCGTTGCGTCCGAGCAGGGACGTTGCTGGATCGTTTACCAAGGGGCTTCCATCTGCGAGACGATTTGCTTGGCAATACGCTGAATTGCCTCTTGGTGTGCGGTCGAGACCGATTGCCCCGCCTCCGGTATGTAATCGGCGATTTGGGCCACGGAGAAGCCTTGTTGGGACAAAGAAATCGTTGACGGTTGCGACATCGCGAATCCGTGGCAATCCTGCCAGTTCACCACAACGACCAAATCCGTTTCCACGTCACGTGGCTCGTCATTGCGATTCTCGGAAAGCACGGCCTTGCGTTCAGAAACGAGTCGCCCCGTGAGAATACTGTCCGCCGTGTTTGGATCGGAGATGACCTTGAATGGTGTCTTACCTTCAATCTCTTTGACCACGGCCTCGGTCAGCCGTTCGCCGAGATTGCGCCGCAGGCTGTCCGACTCGAACATTGGGACATACACGCTGCGGACGTCCGCTGGATACAAAGATCGGTTACCGAGCTGATAACCGGCGCAACCACTGATAAGCATCAGGAGTCCGAAGACCATTGCTAGAGCGTTTCTCATCGTTTCTTCGTCTTCGGCTTATCCATCCCGACGAGAGGACGCACCCGGTCTTCGCGTGGGAACATCTCGACGAGCCATTCGAATCGCTGAGGTGGGACTTCGGGCAATCCCCCCAACTCTGCGACACGGGTTCGTGCCGTTTCGGCGAACGGGGTATCGCCGTATTCGTTGAGGACAACCGCGAAGTACTGTTTCGCCGCGCCGTATTCCGCCTTTTGGTCAAAGTACTTGCCCGTCAAGTACTCCCGTTCGGCTTTCTTGTATCGTGTTTCGGCGTACGCCACATTCAAATACTCTCGTTCTCGTTCGGCCTCGTTCGGAAACTGTTTTCGCAATGTTTCGATCAGTTTCTCGGCATCGGTGAGGACAGCACCGCCGTAGTCTGGCCCTTCATAGATCAACAACTTGGCCTTCAATCCTAGGAAATGGGCCGTGAATTGGTGCTCACTGCTCGGAAAAGTCTTGCGCAAGTCGGTGTAGTATTCATCCGCCTTAAAGAATTTGCCTTCGGCAAAGTACGCATTCGCCAAAGCGAGTGTGGCGTCGTCGGCGAGCTTGCCCGTGGGATCGTCCAAACGAATCCGATCGAAGATCTTCATGGAGCGGCTAAACAGATCGTTCCATGGGCGGCTTTCGTCGGTGACATTCACAGCGTACCAACCGGGCCGCGTTTTGTTGTATTCCTCCAACCAATACTTCGCGATGGCAAACCGACGCTGTTGTACTTGATCCAGGTACCGCGAATTGGGATGGTGCTTGAGGAGCAGTTCGAAGGCGTTGTTGGAATTCGGATAGTTGTCCGCAAAGAAGAAAGCTTCGCCGGCATAATACAGAGCGTTCTGCTCGAGCGTCGATTCCGGCCACCGTTCGGCCGCGTCAGTAAACTTCTCCGCAGCGGCGATTAGTAGCGGTCTGGCCTGGTCCATCGAGCGTTGCTCGAGTAGCGGCAGCGCTTGGGCATATGCGGCATGCGCTTCCTGATACAAACGCTCGGCATCTTGCTGCGAAGGGCCCTGGCCAATCAGCCTCTTGAACGTCGCAGTCCAATTGTTGGGGGAGAAATCCGCGGCCTCCAGCGGCTTCTTCGCCTGCTGCTGCTTCTGCAGAGTTTCCTGTTCGTAGGATGGAGGTTGCCAGTCTCCGCGGGCCACTCGGTCCAACTCATCACGAGTCCGTTCATACCGCGCTACGGCATCGCGCTCGGACTGAAACGACGCGCATCCGGCGCAGGTCAGAAGCGTGACTAGCCACGCTCGGCAACATTGGCTTCCTGCCGGTTTCATCGACAATTTCCGTGTGGCAATGGTTTCCTACTCGATTATCCACATAGCCGTAACTGTTTCGGCGCCACTCGCAGCGACCAACGGGAGCGGACCAATTGGCCGAACGACTCCCATTTGGCCGGCGGCCCTGCTGCCCTGCTACGT
>CAZFLF010000232.1:0-8457 GCA_964519825.1 uncultured Pirellulaceae bacterium
GCCATGGCAACGGCTGCTCCCGCCTCACTGGCGTCCGCCGCGACAATGCCGACCGTGAACCAATCGTCCGCCGCGATGTTGGTCGCCAAACATGCTCGTGGTGGCATCTTTGGGCCGGTCCTGCTGGGTCTGGGGGCGGGGATTGTGTTGTTGTCGATCGGCGGCGGATATCTGTATTTGAATTCACAGCGCGGTTCCTCCGATTCGAACCGTGTTGCGATTGGGGATCCCGCATCCGGAGATGGGACCTCCTTCGAGGCAACAAGTCAGGAGCAGCCGGCCAAGCCGACGATTGCTGGTACTTCGTCGCAGGAACAACCCGCCAAATCGCCCGGTTCAGCGCTCAACAGCGATGCATCGCTCCCCGGTGGGAATCTTCAAAAGCAGGATGATCCGTCGACGGAGAAGTCGCCGGTCCCGGAATCAAAACCTGCCGTTGATCCCAAGCCGACCACGTCCGAGCCACCCTCAACCACCAAGCCGGAAGTTCCCACGAAGTCGAATGCCAAACCGGCGCTGGATGCCAAGACTGCACCCGCCGCCGAGATACCGGCTAAGACTGAGGAACTTCCGAAACCGACCAAAGAGGAGCTGACCAAACTGGGCCGCGCGATGCAAAAGGCTCGCGATTCGATTGGCGCGCATGAGTTTGATCGGGCGGAAGCCTTTATAAGCGTTGCGTCCGAAATGCAGCGATTGCCGGAACATCAGGCCATGTTGGATCGCTTGAAACTGCTAGCGAAAAGTGTGAGTGATTATCGCAAAGCGATTCAGGCATCGATCGGAAATCTAGCAGTTGCTTCGTCGTTCGACGTCGATAACGACCCAGTCATCGTTGTGGAAACGGGACCGGAAAAGGTCATCTTTCGGATGAAGGGCCAGAATCGCGCCTACGTGATTCGCGACATGCCGTTCGGATTAGCAGTCGCGCTGGCCTCACAAACACTGGTCGATGATGATCCCAATACGCTGACACTCAAAGGAGCGTATGTGATGGCGAGCCCCCGCGCGAGTCAGGAAGACTTGAAAAAGGCCCGGGAGTTTCTCGAGAAAGCCGCTGGCAGCGTCGACACGGCGAAGGAACTTCTGCTGCTGTTCAAGGATAAGTACGACCTGGCGGCCGGCGCGGACAACTAATTATCCAGCTGCCACGATGGAGTTAGACCCATCGCAAAGCGTCAGGGCATGCCACTCAGCAGAAGAACTCTCGCAACTTTTTCTCGCGAGTCCTAAGCCGCGGACCTTCGGCCGCGACTCCCCCTCGCCATCCGATCCTCGGCGCCTGCCGACGAGGCGCCGAAATCGACGTGGATCGTAGAGATTTCATGCCGGAGTCGATGTATTTCAGTGCGCGCGCGTTCCAACCGAGCTTGATACTGTGGTCGCGGGTCGACTTCACGACGGGCACGCATCCGTCCCCACAGACGCGTAATCATTCGAGCACGCGGAAATCCGCACAGTGACTCGGTTGCAACCAGGAAAGCATGCCCCAATCCCATCGCTCGAGACGGGACGGCATGCCGGCGGTAAAGTCGTTCCGCACGGAGTGCCTCCTCGAAGGTGCGCGGCGTTTCACTAGCAGTTTGCCCAATCGTCACACGCGACTGCGGCTCAACGATCGTCGTAAGCCCCATGTCGCGCAACGCAAGTCCCAGTTCCAGGTCAGCCAACTGCTCGCCAAACTCGCGATCGAATCCGCCCAACGCGGCCAGGGCGTCATGCCGATAGAACCCGGCGGCCAAAGTTGGCGCCAGAATCGCACGCCGATCCATCCGTTGTTCGTTGGCTCCCACGCTCACGACCCGACGATTTCCCTGCGGCAAGTACGTCACGCCGAGAACCACCGCACGAGCCGCCGCGGTGCTGGGCACTACGACTGGCGCCACGGCAGCAACCCGTTCATCGGCAAAATGATGCAACACGCGGTCCGTCCAGCCGTCAACCGCAAGGACTCCGGGGAGTAGCAAGTGGACGACATCACCGCGCGCTTCACGGCATCCGTGATTGATCAAATCGATTCGTGTTGAGGACTCACCGTCGGTTAGGAAGCGCACTTCCCGGCCCAACTCATAGGGATCGTCGTAGTGCTCCGACGTGACCACGATCACTTCGCTGTATTCCGGACGGTGTTGTAGCACCGAAACCAGCGTGTGTTCGACCGAGGTGTCGAACGCGATGCTCGGAATGACAATTGAAAGGCGTGGCACGGCTGAACTTCCTTGCACACCGTTTTGCTGCGCGGAACCAAGCGAGACGTTCGCTACCACAGGGGTAGACGCTGCCTTCGCCTCGATTGTTCGCGCCATCAGAGATGAAGCTCAGTTAATCTCGGCCATTTGAGCACGCCAAGTTGACCGTCATGGCGCGTTACAGATCGGCTATACCGCACAGGCACAGTTTACCTAACGCAACTAGTCTGGCTGTTCGTTCCAGATTTGGACAAGTTGCACCAAAACTTCGGTGGCTTGCACCATTTCGTCGAGACAAACCCATTCCAACGGAGAGTGCGGATTGTGCTGACCGGTGGAGAGATTCGGCGTAGGCAAACCGCGCGCGGTGAATTGTGAACCATCGGTTCCGCCACGGATGATCGAGAGATTGGCCGTTCGCCCGAGCCGTTCATGTGCTAGCTGAGCATATCGCACGGCACGCGGTTCCTTCGCAAGCCCTTCGCGCATGTTGCGATATTGGGGGCGAATTTGGACTTCGATCCGGCAGCCGGGAAAGTCCGCTTCGACCTGCCGTGCAATTTCGCTCAGCCACGCGGCATATTCGGCAAGCTGCGGCGATTCAAAACTGCGAAGCAGAATCCGCACTCGCGCTTCGGCAACTCCTCCTTCGATGGCATACGGGTGCAGAAATCCCTCGCGTTCGGCCGTACGTTCGGGGGACGTAGTCAGTCGTGGTAACCGCGCGACAAACTCGGAAGCAGCGCGGATCGCGTTCACCATGCGGTCCTTGCCAATCGATGGATGAATGTTCACCCCGCGTACAATCACAATGGCGAGATCGGCGGAGAATGTCTCGACATCGAGTTCGTTTGCTCCGCCGCCGTCGAGCGTGTAGGCCACGTGCGCGTTAAGCTTCGCCAGATCGACATGCTCGACTCCGAGCCCGATTTCTTCGTCGCAAGTGAACAGTATTCGGACCGAGCCGTGTTCGACCTCGGGATGCTCCATCAGCCAGGCCGCGAATTCCATAATCACTGCGATGCCGGCTTTGTCGTCGCCGCCGAGCAACGTCGTGCCGTCAGTCGTGATTAGCGAACAACCTTGCAGACCTTCCAATTCCGGGTTTTCGGCGACTCGGATTATCTTGGATGGATTACCCGACAGCACAATGTCACCGCCGCTGTAATCACGAATGACCTGCGGCTGAACATTTGCGCCCGTGGTCTCCGGCGACGTATCGAGATGGGCGTTGAACGCAATAATTGGCGCATCACGATTCGTCGTGCTGGGAATCGTGCCCCAGACCAGGCCGTGCGAGTCTTGTTCGGCGTTGGTAATACCCAATTCGCGAAGTTCGGTGACCAGGGTTTTTCCGAGCGCGAGTTGTCCCGGCGAACTTGGATACGTGGCAGCACCGTCCACAGCCGTCGTGTCCACTTGGACGTACCGAAGAAAGCGTTGCAAGAGCCGTTCGCGATTAGTGCTTGGATCTGGCTTCAGGCCGGACGAACGATTCCTTGGCTGCGAAATAGTGACACCTCGAGTGGAAGTGCGGACTTGTCGAGTGGAGGTGTTTCCCCTGCCCATTGGTCACGCGAGCCAGCAACGGAACGATTTATAGTCCGTGCGACTGCAGCCGAGTTACAAGCAATGGCACTTACCTTGAGCGGAATGGCGCTAGCCACCGGTGTCGTGGCGTCGATTTCCCAGGCGAAAAACCGGCGGCTAGCGCCGTTCCGCTCATTCGTCCTATTACAAAGTAAGTGCCATTGGTGTTACAAACCGAAGCGGTGAAACCAAGCATCCAGCAATTCTGTCGCGGGGCGCGGGCCGACCAGGTCGTCCAATAAGGCCTCGATCTCTTCCATGCGCGATTCGACTTCAGCGCTTCGATCCGTCACACTTTGAGCTTCGGAGGCCACTAGTTGGCCGGCCATCGAACGAACATCGGTAGTGTTGCGCCACGCTAACGGTTCGATTTGATTCGTGGCCCAGTTCGATTGATCACCGCCGGGATTCAAAGACAGCGGTCCGCTGGCAGATGCCGCCTCTTGCTCGGCGGCGAACTGCTCGGCATCTTCGTTCAGTCGATTGAAGATGAACAGCACGTCCATGTGCGTGCAATGACCGTCTCCATTGATATCGAAACGCCGTGACTCTAGGCTGTACGATTCCCCAGCCGCCATCGCTGCGAGTCCCGCGGCCCGCAACGTCTTGATCGATCCTGGGCCATGCTCGTTGATCCAATTAATAATCTGCAGAGCGTCAGTCGGCGAGGTATTGCCATCGCCATTGGAATCGGTCGGCTGCAGATCGTTGTGAAAGCTGTTGACGATCTGGATATCCACCGAAGTGAAGTCAATCTGACGCCAAGGAACTCTCTCATTTTGGCCGTACAGCCCAAAATCGTGTTGAGGAACGAGGTCCGCTGGGTCGGATACTACGGCCAAATCCCCCACGTGAATTGCTTCCAACTGGACTCTGGCCAACAGCCTTTCGCTGGCACCCAGCGGTTTGATCGAACCCGCAAACGCCCCCAGCTCATTGATTCCTGAACTGTCGCCGGCTCCAGAAATGCCGCTTCCGTAGTCTGAGGTGAATTCGATCTCTCCGAGTTTGGCCACCTGCACGTTGAAGGCCAGGTCGATGTAGGCACTGAATACGCCCTGAGCGTTATCTCTCAGATCATTCACGTAGACGTTAACGAAGAACTGATCACCCAATTCGACCTGCGTGACTGGATTGCCGTCGGCATCCGTGACTTCCAGTCGAATCCCCACACGAGCATCGGCTGGAGCAGGGTCGTCCGGCTCTTCACTGCCGAGCACTAGAACGGTCACCAGAGCCGTCGCCCCGTTGTCCACGGTGTAAGTGAATGTCTCGGTTCCGCGGAAGCTGGCCGCGGGAGTGTACGACAGTGTGAAACCACCTTCTTGAATCGTGACGGTGCCACCCTGGTCGGTCGCGCTCACGGCGATAATCTGCGGCGCTTTGATGAACTGAGTGTTGGGAAAATCGTTGGCCAGTACATCCAACTCGCTGGCCGAGCTATCCTGCCGAACGTGGAAGTAATCGGGAATGACCCCCGGGTCCATAGGCGTGGAGCTGGAGACCAAGTTCACGGTTGTGCCGGTATCTGTGTGGTAGGTGAAATGGCTTTCTCGTACGCTCAGCCAGACTACGAATCCGGGAGTAATTACCTGGGCACAGACTTGATCGAGATTCGGATCACCTAGACAACTATCGGACCATACGCGCGGTTCAGCACCCGAGATCCGAATTCGATCTGGACTAATCTCGAGACGACGGGCCAAGTCTTGCTGAGCCAATTCCGCCATCTTGCGTCCCAATCGTTCGCGCCCTAGCCGGACGTCCACGGAGGCTCTTTCGGTCATCCCGTCCGCGAGTTGCACCGTGTACTTAAACGAATCATATTCACCGTATGCGGGGGGCAGAATCCGCGACGCAGCCGATCCGTCGGGGGCGGGTCTCAGTTGCGTTCCTGCAGTGTAAATGATCGAGCGGCCGTCTTCGCTGATCGTGATTCGACCGCCACCAATCGGATCGGAAACTGCGACGATCGCGGCGCCTTCTGGCAAACGATCGTTCGACAGCACGTCGAGTTTCGTTGAATCGTCATCGACATCAACGGTCATGAAGTCATTAAACGCGTGCCGTCCAACATAAACGCTTCCCACCGGCCGGTCGGGGTGCGTCAAGTTGTGTGCCATTACCGTATCGTGTGAGACGGTGAACAACACATCGCCGATGCGGAAGCTCCGCTCGACAGACAGTTCGTGTGAGATGATGCCAAGTTTCTCGATCGGATTCCCAGCCGACGGGTCGACATGGAAAACCCACAGTCCAGATTGTGGACGCACCCGAGTAGGCTCTTCGCCTTCACCCAGCAGAACAGTTTCCACAAACCAATACGGGAAGTGGAAGGGAACAGCTAGGATTCCGACGTCTTCGAAGAAGCTAATCGCATGATGATCGAAGAACGCTTGCGACCAAGCATTGGAGCCGACACCAATGATTTCACGATCAACCAACGACGGTAAGGACAAATCCTGTACGTTGAACAACGAGATCTGCGCGTCAGTCGCCCAACCGGTCTCGATATCCGCGTCGCGGCCAAGCCCAATCAGGTAGTCGCTGCCAAGCGGGTGCAGGTAATTCGAGAATCCTGGAATCTCCAATTCGCCAACCACGACTGGATTCATCGGATCCGACAGATCGAGCGCCACCAACGGGTCGATCCGTTCAAAGGTTACCAAGAACGCTTGATCCCCCAGAAATCGTGCGGCGACGATCGTCTCGCCGGGAGTGATTTCAGTGATGCTGCCGACGACCGCCAGTTGCTCCTCGTTCTCTTGCAGCACGAAGACGCTGTTCGTAGCGTCACCACCCCAGCCTTCTGAAGTTGCGACACGCAAGTACCCCTCATGCTCATCCATGGCGAATTGATTCAGGAGACGCCCAGACACCTGTCCAATCGCGGTCACGTCAACCGAGTCCTGATCGTCGCCAAGCGAGAATTCCACAATGCGCGTTTTCTCGCCGTTCTCGGACCAATCTGAGGCAGCGAAATAAACGTGTTCGGTGTTGGCGTAAACTTGGGCGGCATACGACGTCAGAACTCCTGCGGAATCGGAAACATGCGGAGTCTCGGCGCCCACATCGATTAGCGTCGTGGAGATCAACTGCGAAAACAAAGTACCTGTCGCTGCAATACTCTCCGGTGCCGTCAGAAAATCACCCGGTCGATCGCCTGTCGCGTAGTGGGGCAAAATGTGATCCAGGAGCCCGTCGGAGATTCTCGCGAGATACTCCTCCTTGGTTTCATAGACACAAGTTCGCCCGGGCCACCACTGGTCTTCGGGAAGAATGCGATTCGCAAGCTGTTGATCCTCCGTCTGATCCTCCGTCGCACTCTCTTCGTAGTCGTTACAATGCACTTCGAGTGGCGGTAGCGATGTCTCATCTTGCGTCACCAGCACGACATGACTTCCCATCGCACGCGACTGGACCAAACTACCATCGATCTCGAAGCTCGCCACTTCATTCGGCGCGGCTCGATCGGTAATGTCGTAAACATCAACCTGGACGTTTGGCTGCCAATAATCGATGAGAACGCCGAAGGGTCCCATTGCTCGACCCAACGGCCTCACCGAGCCGTGCGACGAGATTACCGTCAGGCGATTGCCTTCGACATACAACTCGCTCGCTGGTTCATCCAAAGTTATCCGGGACACGACCTGCAAATGCGTTGGATCTTGGACGTCCAGGATCATCAGTCGATCCTCGCGCGCGACGTACAAGAAGTGACCGTCCGTTTTGACTAGGTCTCCTTCGTCGACCCCTGCAACCTGGACGTTCGTCCCTGAGTAATTGACCTGAAGCGCGGAGGTGACTCCGACCTCCGAACGAAGCGTCTGTCCCGCTTGATCGAACGTGCGCAACCAATCGTCTCCCGTCCAAACCTGAGGGTAATCGTACCCGACCGGTTCGCCGAAGTGGTCGCGCCATTGCTCCACCGCTTGCAGGATCAAGTGCTCCTGCAGCTCCTCGCGTGTGGAAAAATGCTGCAACGTGGGAAGCACGTCGGGTGATTGTTCGCTGTCCTCGCATTTGAGCACGCCGTCTGGTTCCGGAAACGCGTTGGATCCACCGGCGGCGGAGTTTCGATCGATAACTCGCAACTCACGTGTGGTGACGAACGCTTCACAGTCCAGGACGACCTCGGTCGCGTCGGAGCCCGGATCGTTGTCGGCAACGCCATCCATGACCAGCCGAGTCTCCAGACCTTCGAACAGGAACTGTCTACGCTGCGCGGGTAAACGACGATGATGATGATGCTGCCGGCGTCTCATGGCATTCTCAATCTTTGGGAAAACGACCGCTGCAATCCCAGTTAAATCAGTTCCACGCGTCGACGACTCCGTAAACGCGGCATCTGTTCATCGGCAGACAAAGGCTGAACCGCCACAAAAAGCACGTCGGGGAGGCACCCTTGCAATCGCTGTAACAATAGTGCCAATCCAAGTTAAGGCCAAGGCCAGCGACGACATCCGGCTCTAGGGTACCAGCCAACGCGGAACGGCTCAAGCAAATGGTCCGCTCGCCAGAAATCACCGCAAACCAGATTACCGCAACTCAGACACGCTTCTCTGCCATTCTTCAAGGCCGAACTTCAGGCATGATGTCACGATCCGCGCTTTTTACTGACCTTTTCTCCGTCGAGGCTGCCGATCCGAGGGAGGGTGGACGGGGGCCGTTCCACGAG
>CAZFLF010000233.1:0-8445 GCA_964519825.1 uncultured Pirellulaceae bacterium
AGCGCGAGCCGCCACCTGCGCAGCAATCGACTGAGAATGCCATATCGCGGACCAAACAGCGCGGTCGCCGTGAACAAGATGCCGCACGTTACGGCTGTCATCCCGGCCGTACTTGCGTCGACAACCGTGTTGAATCCCAGTCGCCCAAAAACTATTCCCGGCACGGTGATCGCTGCGACATGCCCTAAGATGGCGGCGATGCTCGCGAACGCCAGGCTGAGCAAGATCATCTTCCTTATTTCATCGGTCAGAAGCCGCGCGCTCGCGGCGGGTCCCACGAGCATGGCGATGACCAGAATGCTGCCAACGCTCTCGAACGCTGCCACCAGGGTGGCCGCCGTGACAGCCGTCAAGGCATACTGCACGATCCGCGCATTGATTCCCATCGTCGTGGCCAACGCGGGATCGAACGCGCTGATGCGAAGTTCCTTGAAAAACAGCGCCGTCAGCAGCAAATTGACGACGAGCACCGAACCATTGACGACCACCGCCCGTGGAATCCCCGTGTTTCCAAACATATCCGTGATGGTTGTTTCAATCGTCCCGTACAACACGCAATCTGGGTCGAGATCCACACGATCTGCGAACTTGCGGAGCAGCAGCAACCCCACTGCGAATACCGACGTGAACACGACCCCCAGTGCCGCATTGGCATCCACGCGGCCGAGTTTCTGCACGACTTCGGTCAACATCGCCGCGAGCACACCCACCACCATCGCACCTAGGACGATGATCAGGTGCCGGCTATTCGCAAAGCCGTCTTGGCTTAACCAACCCTGTTCGCGCAGCCAAATCGCCGCCAGGAAACCGAGTGTGATTCCCGGTAACGCCGTATGGCTGAGCGTGTCCCCCAGCATGCTTTGTCGCCGGACCAGCAAGAACACCCCCGGCACGGCGCACGACATGGACGCCATCGCCGACGTGATGACGATCCAGGTGTCGAGCCGACCCCAGCCCGCGAGAATGTCGAGTACTTCGCTGATCATACGCCGGCTCCAATCGCTGTCGATGGCGCGATCTCGTGTGGACTAGGTGGCACGGCGGTCAGGGGGTATCGCTCGACGAGCAAACGTTCCAGGCGAGTGATAATCTCCGGCTCCAGGAAATGCTCAATGCTATCGGCGTCCCGGTCGACGCGGCTGGGCGGGCGTTCCGCGTACTCAATCAGATAGAGTTCCCATAACCGATGATTGCGCACAACGCGGCATGCCTCGACAGCGCCGCGTTCGGTCAACTTGATTCCCGCGTCGCCGTAGTCGACGACCAAACCCAATCGCTGCGCATGTTGGATCAGTTTGCGGACGCGCGTCGCGGACCAGGATCGTTTGGCCTGCAGTTCCGCAAGGCTCACGGCATGCAAGGGAAGTTGTTCGACGATGTCTTTGCCACGGATGCAGCGCGGCTCGATTGCCTCGAACAACGCGCGCAAAAGATGGTCATTCGCAATGGCCCGATTGCGGCGGTACCGGCTCACCGCATGAAAGATCACGCCGCTTCTCACGCCAAATAATACACTGATAACAAACATCCCGGCTCCTGCCAACACAATCACTGCCCCAGCAGCCAACCGCGGTAAGAGAGCGCTGGCCAGCACGCCGACGACGGCGCTCGAACCGCCGATGGCGGCCGAAATGACGGTCATGCGTTTCAGATCATGAGTCCAGCAGCGAGCCGCCGTGGCGGGAATGACCATCACCGCCACGACGAGCAACATGCCGACGCTTTGCAGACCGATTACGGTGACGCTGGTCACCATCACCAGTAACAGCAGATCGAGTAACAGCACCGGCCAACCCTGCGTCGCGGCGAATTGCTCGTCGAAGCTGATGAGCATCAACTCCTTGAACAGCAGCAGGAACATCACCACCACCCCTAGCGACGCCCAGGCAATCAGCTGCACGTCGGCGGCGACCATGGACGCCGCCTTGCCATAGATGAAATGTCCCAAGCCTGCCGTATTTCCGGAGGGGATGCTCTGGATCACTGTAAACAGCGACACGCCGAGTCCGAAGAATACGCTCAGCACCAGTGCCATCGCGGCATCTTCTTTCACCCGCGTGTAGCGTTGGATCGCCGTCGTGCAGACCAAACCGAGGATGCCGGACGTGAACGCTCCCGCAAGCAACGCTGGAGTCGACTTGCCGCTTCCGGGAACGACGGCCTCCAATATCAAGAACGCCACAGCAATCCCGGGAAAGGTCGCATGGCTGACCACATCGGCCGCGAGCGAACGTCGGCGGAGCAACAGGAATACGCCCACCAGCCCGCCTGCGACTCCCAGCAGCGTGGTGCCGAACAAAACGACACGCGTGTTGTAGTCGCGCAAAGCCAGCACTCGCACCAGTTGCTCCACCGTCGGCCAGCCCTCGTTCATCGGCGGCTACCCTCCGCGTTTCATCGTCTCGCCCAACAGATCAAGCAGCGCGAGCTTGCCGCCGTATGTCTTGCGCAGGTTTTCCGGCGTGAACACTTCACTCACCGGTCCACTCGCCACCAGCCGCATGTTGATCAACAACACGTCATCAAAGTAGTCCACGACCGTTTGGAGGTCGTGATGGACCACCAGAGCGGTCTTACCCTGCGACCGCAGTTCCTGCAGCAAGGCGACGACGGCCTGCTCCGTGGATGCATCGACGCCCGCGAAGGGTTCATCCATGAGGTACAGATCGGCATTCTGCACGAGTGCCCGAGCCAGAAAGACTCGTTGCTGCTGACCTCCGGAAAGCTGGCTGATCTGCCGATACGCGAAATCGGCCAAGCCAACGCGGTCGAGTGCCTCCAAGGCCGCGACGCGATACTTTCGCGTCACCGGTCGGCACCAACCAATCTTGCGATACAAACCCATTGCCACGATGTCGATCGCACTCACGGGGAAATCCCAGTCGACGCTTTCTCGCTGCGGCACATAGGCCACGCGGTTGCGTTGCGTACGGTATGGCTGCCCGAAGACGAGCACGTCGCCGGAAACCTTCGGAAGCAGGTCCAGCACGGCCTTTATCAGCGTGCTCTTGCCCGCTCCGTTGGGACCGACGATGGCGATTAACTTGGCCGGCGGAGCGTTGTAGTCGACATCCCAAATGACCGCCTTTCGATGGTATGCCACCGTCAAATCGTGGATCGACAGCGGCGCGGTGGAGGGATGTTCCTGGCTCACGGACATGGTTTACAGGCTCAGTTTATTGTGAAGGCCTTTGGCGGGAGCGGAACCGCCCAAAGCGCGCGAGATGACCGTCACGTTGTGATCGATCATGCCTATATAGGTGCCTTCGTAGGTACCCGCCTTACCCATCGCATCGGAATAAAGTTGGCCGCCGATTGTAACCTTCCAGCCACGCTGTGCAGTCCCTTCGATGATCGCTCGAATGTTCTTCTCGGAGACACTCGTTTCGATGAAGATCGCTTGAATCTTTCGCTTCTTGATCAAATCCACTAATCGGTTGATGTCGTCGACTCCTGCTTCGGATTCAGTGCTGATCCCCTGCACGGAACGGACTTCGATGCCGTAGGCACGTGAAAAGTAACCGAACGCGTCGTGGGCCGTGATCAGCACTCGTTGCGATTCCGGAATCGAAGCGATTGATTTCCGTGCATATTCGTCCAGAAGTTTTAACTCGGACCGGTACGCTTCGGCTCGGGCTCGATACTCTTCTGCGTGAGTCGCGTCGTACTCAGCGAGCTTTTTCGCGACCAAACCCACGCACTCGCTCCATGCCTTGACGTCCATCCAGACGTGTGGATCAAAGTGCCCGTGAAACTCCGGCGGCTCGCGTAAGTACTTCTCGTCGATCTCTTCCGTGACGGCGAAGACCGGTTTGCCGGTGCGGGCGATTTTGGTAAACGTGTCGGACATCCGTCCTTCGAGCAACAGACCTGAATAAAACACGACATCGGCTTCCAACAACTGCTTCACGTCATTGCGCGTCGGTTTGTATAAATGCGGGTCGACTCCTTCACCCAATAAACCGACCACATGTGCACGATCACCAACCACCCGTTGAACAATGTCCGTCACCATGCCGCACGTCGTGATAATCGTAAACGGAGTTTTTTCATCCGGATGGTTGTGCGAGTCGGCGCGCCGTTCGATCGATGGTTCACGATTCGAAGAATCCGCCGCGTGGTTTTGTACGCACCCAGCCAGCGCGCAAACGCCGACCAGATTGGCCCAAAAGAACAGCCGAAAACCAATTCCTGCGAAGTTGTGCATGCTCGGCAGCCCCCGAAGTAAGGGATTATTCAACAACTCCGCCCGTGACCACAATCTCAAAATGTTCACGTCAAACCCGTCCCAGTAATAAATTGATCGGCAATAAGTTAATTCGAGATCGTCCGCTTAACACGCAATCGCCATGCGACGAAGCGCAGAGGATCTCCACCTCGGGACTCTAATGACACTCGTTCTGTCGCCAGCCACCCACTAGTTTTTGAATCGTCAAAATTATAAGTTTTATTAAGCAAAATGCAAGACGGTTAGGAAATTATTCAGACTGGGGTGACGGAATTGATTTCGTTGACTGACCTTATTTGGTCCACTAGAGTTCTTACTGATAAGCGAAATGCAATCGTTCTTGCCGCCTGGTGCGTCGATGGGGATAACCTATTTCAAGCGTTTTCGGATGGAGATTGATCTCGCCTGCCCGTTCTTTTCCCCACCGGAACTACCGTCGGGTTATGCATTGAGTTCCTGGGATGAAACGCTGCTTGATGCGCATGCCGAGGCTAAGTACCAGAGCTTCTCTTTGGAGCTAGACGCCAATGTGTTTCCGTGCCTTGGTGACCGGGAGGGATGCCATAAGCTCATGCGCGAAATTGTGTCGCGGGATGGATTCGTTGGGGAAGCTACTTGGCTGCTGACATTCCGTCCGGAGCTACGCGGGCTGATCGAGAATTGTGGAACAGTTCAAGGCGTGCGCGACAGCAACGGTTATGGGGCAATTCAGAATCTCGGCATCACGGCAGCTCATCGTGGTCAAGGTCTGGGAAGCATCTTGATGCATGCTGCTTTAAGCGGATTTCGCCGAGCGGGCTTGCGCCGAGTATTCCTGGAAGTCACCGCGCAGAATTCGGGAGCAGTTCAGTTATATCACCGGCTGGGCTTTCTCCGGACCAAGACGGTGTACAAAGCGGCCGAAGTGGCATACGCCTAGAGCAAGGATTAGTGATTCCACGAGAATTCGCTGCTATTGATCAATGCCCAGTAGAGATCTTCCAGCACCAGACTCCGGTCACGGCCGCTGGTACCTTCGAGGCGCGGTTGGAAGTGCGCAAGTTCATCGGGGGAGGGTTGGCGCGTCAGGACGGCGAGATACGCGACCTCCACCGCTCGTTGGTCATCCGGCGCCAGCATTGAGATGCGAGTCGCGGCGTTGGCGACTGGATTATTACCGGTACGGTCCTTGACGAGTTCCCCGTTCATCATCAAGAGGCGTTGCGTGATGGTGCTGGGGTGAGCAGAGAATTCATCTTCGCCGATGTCGCCATATCGCTCAACGAAACCACTCTGCTGGAAGTACCGGGTTAATTGCGCGACGACGTGGGCGTTGGCGTCGATGGTCGTCAGGGACGCCGATTGCAGGATGCTGCCGGCCACTTGTTCCGGCCGCAATCGGGTCAGGGGAAACACAGACCAGGCGGCTTCGTGGGCAGTGGTGATTTCAAAGTCGGCGCGACTATCCAAATGAAACACCTCTGTCGCCGCAATCACGCGAATCAATCGATGGAGATCGAAATTATGCCGAGTGAAGTCCTCGGCCAGTGTTTCCAAGGCTGGCGGGTAGGGTCGACGAAGAGGGATGTTATCAATCGGTTCGACCAGTGGTTTGCCGCACAACAAGGCCCAAAAGCGGTTCACGATGGCCCGCGCGAATGGTTTGTTGTCACGATGGGTAACCCAATTAGCGAGTTGCATTCGTCGGGTTGGCGCCTCGCCGATTAACTCATTCAGGAAAGGGGGCTGCGGCTTCACGATTTCTTCCGCTTCGGCGGCCAGATACTTGAACTTATAGTCCTGGGGCGAGTCGTGAATTCCCAGCAGCGAAGTCTTCGCCTCACAGAAGAACGCGGCCAATTGATGGAAGTCGGTTTGCTCACCGTCGCGCGGCTTTTCCGTCGTGCCCAACTGAACAATACCGAGTTTGTCGTCGTGGCATTGCAAGCAGTCGACTCGCGCGGCGAGAAAGGCTCGCGCCGTGCGCCCAGCCAACTTGATGTCGTCTGGTTGGTTCTCTTCATTTGCCCCAGCTGTCGCGGTCAGGAAGTTGACCGCCGGCGAATCCGTCCACAATCCTTTCGCCGTCAGCATCTCCTTCACCAATTCGTTGTAGGGACGATTGGCCACCAATTGATCGCTCAGCCATGTGACGAAGCGCCGCCGGCGAAACACCAAGAACGGTCCCTGGTCGGTGCCGATATAAGTACGCGCCAACCGCTCCGCCACATAATCGCTGCACCGCCGGTCTTCGAGCAAATGCGATAACCACCACTCCAGCCGATCCGCTGGAGGTTGCTGCTCCAATGCCTGAATCTCGTCGACAGACGGCAACGCGCCGGTCAACCCAAGCGACAGCCGACGCACAACTGCCAATTGATCCGCGGGTCGCGCCGGCTGAACTTCCTTCGTTTGCCAATGTTCACGAAACTCACGATTGACTTGTTCGATCACCTCGCTGTAATCGGCCTGGTCATACCGTTGGGGCCAATAGTCGCGCGGGTTCTTAATGCGATCGCGCCGCAATAGCATTCCCGACAGGCTACCCAAGCCCACCAGGCACAACACGAAAAACAGCAGATTACGTTTCCACATCGCGAGA
Source organism: uncultured Pirellulaceae bacterium (assembly GCA_964519825.1). GTDB lineage: Bacteria > Planctomycetota > Planctomycetia > Pirellulales > Pirellulaceae > CAZFLF01. The sequence continues at coordinate 6,810 of CAZFLF010000233.1, forward strand.
TCTCCGCGATTCGTAGCCAAAGAACCAAATGCAAGCCATTAAACCATACCCTCGCGGTTCGTCTCTTGTTTCAACCGTGGCCGCGTCTCTCCGAGACGCAGGGCCCTCGCACTCTGTGGCCGTTTGTGCCGCCAGGGCCGTGCGTCTCGGAGAGACGCGGCCACTTCGTCACTCCTCGAATCTCCGTTCCGCCATCGGTACCAGCCGCCGCAAATTGGGTCGGCCGAGGTAAAGATCCTCACGAGGCTCGGTTGCTTGCAGCTTGGTGTACAGTTCCTCGACGGCCGCCTGTCGATCCGCGTGGTACGGATGCGAGCGAAGGAATGCGGGTGCAAATCGACCGACTTGATCCTGTTCGTTCAGCCGGGCGAATAACACCGACATGGCGCGCGGATCATACCCCGCTCGATAAGCCCAAGTTGCTCCATCGCGATCGGCTTCGAGTTCATCCTCCGGGCGGAATGGTTTCATGAATGCGGACATGAACAAGTTGGCTTGCCGAAACATCGCCGATGGATCGCTTCTCGTCGCATCGGCATTTTGTCGAGCCAGCTTCGTCCGTCGTACCGGAACGAGTTGATGGCCGCGATCCAAATGGGCAAGCTCATGCCCGAGCACCCCCGCTAGCGCCGCCTCAGTATCCGCCAACTCCATCATCCCGCGAAAGATTACCAGCGTCCCGCCCGGAATACTGTACGCGTCGGCGATGTCAGAGTCCGCGAGCACGACTCGCAAAGACCGATAACGTTCGCGATTGGTCATGTGGGGGCGCAACGTCTCGACCAGCTTTCGCAGGTACTCGACTTCCCGGCCACGGGTGACCACCGCAATTCTGCGGCGTTTAAAATCATCCTGAAACGACTGCCACACTCGATCGCCATATTCCTGCTCCTCGCGTACAGAGACTTCAACTTTGGCAAGTTCCTCGCGGTCCTTTTGACCTCCGGCATTGAAGAATTGGTCGAAGAAGGATTGGCTATCGAAAAATGGAAATCCGGTCGGCGGGCCATTACCCGGCCTCTTGCCTTGCGCGAACAGGTTAAAGGTGCGATCGCCGTCGCGAGGAGAGCGAGAAGCACCCCTCCGATTGGCATCACCGGGGTCAAGTGAAAAGAGCCACCGACTCGCACATTCGCCACGGTTCACCCGCCGCGCGGCAATTGGCCGCGGAATAGATATTGCCTTGCGTCGTCGAGTATACACCAGACTTGGTCCGGATTAAGGCATTCTTTCCACTGAGGACAGAAAATGTCCCATTGCCTCGCACAGATCACGGCGGCACCTGCTACGTCCATTTGCCTCCGATCTGTTTCCGCTGATGATCCAGAGCTCGCGCGAAGAGTGGGGCGGGGCGACCTTCTCGTTTATTAGGTGCAACTCGCCGATTTTCGAGCCAAACAGTCCGAGCCAGTCGACAGCAACTGGGCCGAATTGCGCGAGGCGCAATCGATGACGATAAGCACGCTGCGCAACGCGGGTGAGGCCGTACTCATCGACTTTGGAGAAGCCCTGACAGTTCGACAGAGGGTTGGCAGAGGCCGTCCCACCGGACGAGCAGTGGTTTGCTTGACGGGCACTGGAATATCGTCGAAAATTAGCGCAGTCGGAATAGGTCAAAATACCGGAACATCCAACT
>CAZFLF010000234.1:0-8439 GCA_964519825.1 uncultured Pirellulaceae bacterium
ATTTGATGATTCGGTTCAACGATCGCACAGTAGAAATCGGAAAGAAATATCGGTATCGCGTGGGTGCTTTCCTTAGCGATCCCAACCGACCAGAGTTTTCGAAATTCGATCCGGTGTTTGGCGACTTGGCTCCCGCAGTACAAGAGCGAATTGCGGTGATTGAAAAACAGGAACAGGCGAAGGGCGCGAGGATATCCTATCGGCGAACGCCGTGGAGCGAGCCGAGTCGAATGGTTGAAGTATTGCCGCCACCCAATGAAAACCTGGTGGCACACTCTTCCCGTGTGCGGCGCATCAACAAGTCGGAACCAGCTTGCCTTGTGTACAGCAGCCAGTGGTCGATGAAGCCTCATCGCGCCGGGCTGATTCTGGGTATATGGTCGGATGGGACAATCGTTTGGTCACTCGATCACCTTCGTGGCGGACCGCCATACTACCAGTCGAAGATTGATCCCGATCGTTTTCAGGAACTCCGTCAAAAACTACGTGCCGAAGGAGCGTTTGCCGACCGTTCGCTGTCCGTGAGCTACGGTTCTCTCATCGAGTCATTTGCACCTTGCACCGACGAAACGCGAATCATTCTGAACGACTGGGACGAGTCGCTAGATATGGAATCTTGGCATGAATTTGAGGAGGCGAGAGGACGCGTTGTAACCAGCCGCGACTCGTTGGATGCCGCGGTTGCGAAGTGGGATACTCTGTTACAGCAGCCCAAGGATTACCTGCGATTCCGGTTGGCGTGGAGCGAGATTCGCCTGGGCTTGGAGCGGTTAATTCCGAAAAATGGCGATCAAGTGGACGGGAGCCTCGTGTTTTACCAGGGGCGTGTCGCGTGGATTGAATCGCCTCGGAAATAGAGGACAATTACCCAAGGCCTGTAGCACAAAGTGCGAGCTTTTCGACGAGCGCCACCGGCCTGAGCACATCGTAATGCGAACGGCTAGGCTTCGTTGAGAATGGATTGAAGATGGTTGGTAAGCGAGCGGTCCAAGGCAGGCTTGCCCGCGATCGAATCGTCGTAAAAAATCACACGATAGCTGCTAATATCAAATGGGAGTTTCTGTCCTCGACGCGCCAGAAGTATTGTCGGTTTGTTTAAGGCGTGGGCGTACCCCAGTTCATACAAAACGTTTCCGTTTGCCTCACTGATTTCTCCTACGACAACAGTTGCATCCGCGATTTCGTTCTGAATGTCCTTGAAAATAATTCCGGGGCGCGAGACTTCGTCAATGCGCACAACCTCAAACCCTTCGGCAGTCGCACGAGGATTGATTACTTCATCGTAGAGTGGCTTCAATTGCTCCGAAAACGGCATTGCGACGAACAGCTTTGGTTTTCCTGAAACCACTTCCATGTTCCGAAACCAAATCGGGTCATATCCCCAGGAATATACACCAATTTGGTTTCCCTGAATTGGCGACGCCAGTAAATGCTCGTAGACTCGAACATTGTCAACAAACAATGCCAGCTTTTGTCCGCGTTTGACGAGTTTGACAGGATAGTTTCTTTTGGCTTCAAGGTTCAAAATCGACCCATACGTCGCAATACGACGCCAACCTTGAGACGGATCGTATTCACCTAGCGCATAGGCCGTTTCCCAACCACCAAGAAATGCCATGACGTAATGCTGTTCAAGACCCGAGTATCCTAGAAGAATTCCGGCTGACCCGTTTTTCGTCTCTTTGTTGATCGTCTCGAACTCGATATCAACGGTGATAGTGCAATCGCTAACTCTAAACTCATTTATCGCGATTCCGAGGGGCCCAGGGGCCCCCGAAGGTCCCGTGTAGCGAATGTCGGAACCGCTCGAGTCCCAACGGCCTACAATGAAAGCCCATTTCCGTGCTTTCTGCGACGAATCGCCATTGTTAATCATTTTTTTTGATTCAACAGCCATCGGTTAAGAAGATTAAATGTCTTGAAACAACCCCATCGTAACAATCGCGAGCTGAAGCGTCTAATGATCCGGCAAACGTCGGTGCTAAGCTTTGAACTAATGTAAGCGGTGTAATTGGACACAACGTTAGCAGGTTGTGAGCGCCAGCGGCCGCAATCGTCAGCGCTCGCTTTGCCATCTCCTGGCCTCGGACATCGGCAAAGTCGTCCTCGTAGCCGGAATGCTCTTCGAACAATAGCGACAGCCGCGAAGGGGTCGGCTCGATATCTAGGTGTCCAGCAAAGAACGCGACGGCTTGCGCGAGACTATCGACCGCGATGACTTGAATGTCTTCCACGACCGCGGCCTCTCCGGCGCTCTCCGTGGACACGACAAGACCCACCAGACCCTTTTGTTTGGCGGCAGCCATTGCCATCGAAAGAGCACCCGTGACCGGTTGCGTCTTTCCTTCCAACGACAACTCGCCCACGACCGCATTCTGCTCGAACAACTCCGACGCCAACTGACCGCTTCCCGCCAAGACTCCCAGTGAGATCGGCAAGTCGAAGGAGGACGCTTGCTTGGGAAGTTCGGCCGGCGCGAGATTGATCACGACTCGATCCTGCGGCCTTAAAAATCCCGAATTGACAATTGCGCGCTCAACGCGGTGCGTGCTCTCCTTGACGGCAGCTTCCGGGAGTCCGACCAACAACGTTTTAGGCAGCGCGCACGGCGATACGTCGACTTCCACCTCCACGGGCAACGCGTCGATACCCAACAACGAAAAAGTTCTGAGCTTGGCGAGCACAGTCTGCTTACTCCCCACAAAAGTGTGGTAACTATTGTGGGGTATATTGATCTTGGAGGCAAGGGACCCGTGCACGACTCATTGCTGATGATCGTGTGCCACTGGACGAGGCGGGAGCGCAGTACGTTCTCATCCGTCGCGACGCGGCCACGGAAACCGGCGCAAGTCCATTCAACTTATCTCTCGCATCGTCAACCGACGATTCATTCCGCGGTTTTCTCGGTGCGAGATTCATCGGTGTGAACTCTTGGCGCGATATGATGGTAGCCGGACAAATTCACGCCCGATGGATGCACGAATTCCTCAGCGACGCGAGGTTTGTGAATGCACTAGTTGCCGCGCTGCCAACCGCACCCAGTTTCACCGCACTGGGAAACAGCCTCGGCAATGAGTTTGGCTCCGTTGGCGCCGCATGCTCACTGATGGCCTGCAAGGACCTGAACTTCTTTGTCGGATACGACGTCGATTTCGCCCAACGGCTCGTTGCGCACACCGGATATGGAGGAATGCAGTTCGCGTGGTAACTCCGTGCCTGCTGCAAGAGAAGTCGTCGATCTACGGCGGAAGCTTCGGTAATCCCTGCCACAGCAGATTGCCGGACGGGTCGCGAACCTCGAGTTCGCTAAATCGCACGTTGCCATAGGAGTACAGGCCAACGCGTCCGGCTAGCAAGCCGGAGTGAATGGAACTCGCAATCTCTTCGTCTGCGGAATAGGCAGTAATCACCGGACCGCGGACGCGCACCTCAATGACGTAGTCTCTACCAGGTTCCAGCACCTGCCTGTTCGCGCGAAAGCGGCGCGACGGCGCATGCCACGCATTTTCTCCTTTGACGAACGCCAGTACGTCGCGATTGGCCATGTTCTTAAATCCGCCCAAGATGAACATCCACCAATTGTCTCCGGCAGCGCGAGCATACAAGCCAAACTCCCGCGGCTCCTTGCTATCTAACGTGACCCGCACGCGGAAGTCGTAATCGGTCCAGGCCCGATCCCCAAATTGCAGCAGGTGCGGCTGTTTGCCAACGAGGTACACGCTGCCGTCTTCGGTGCGCCACTCACCACTGAATACGGCCGCAGGCATCTTCGCCATCGAAGCGTCCAAAGTGGAAGCAGCCGGTGATGAATCAGCAACCTGAACTTCTCCAGCGGCGACGCCGTGCTGGCGTTTTAAGGATGCCTTCACGGCTTCAACCGTCAACGCCAATCGCACGCCAATATAAGCATTTCGCACTGTCGCGAGTTCTGCTCGGCGAGCGGACGAGCGGCATGTTGACGCCACATAGGACCAGTCACCTCCACGAAGCACACGCTTGCCGTCGACGGAAGTCGTACAACTGGGGTCAACAGCAGGTCTCGCGGAGCATTCTTTATAGAATTTGGGCTGCCATGCATCTTGAACCCACTCCCAAACGTTCCCGTGCGTATCGTAGAGCCCCCAGGGATTGGGTGTTAACGCGACGACAACGTGAGTTCGGCTACCGGAATTCGCGCGAAACCAAGCCGCTTGGAGGAGATCGGTATCTACGTCACCGGTCCAATAGTTTCCCGAAGAGCCCGCCCGGCAAGCGAATTCCCATTCTGCTTCCGTTGGCAATCGATAACCTGTCGCCGGTGATTCTCGTTCGTTGAGCTTGGCGAATAACGCCACGACGTCATTCCAACTGACGCCTTCCACTGGATGGTCCACGGTGCTCGCGCCAGAAATCTTCTCGACGAATTTCTGGTCCTTGCCCGTCCGGGAAAAGAAGGACGGGTTCTTGCCCATCAGCGTTTCGTACTGGCGCTGTGTAACCTCGTGCACGCCTATAAAGACCGGTTTGCTCAGTATGACCTTGTGCTGCGGAGTTTCACTTTGGATGTATGCTCGCCACCACTTGTCGTTGCGATGGACGAAGTTCAAAGCTTCCGCTATCTCCGACTCCGTGCTGCCCATCGTGAACTCGCCTGGCGGGATGAGGCGAAATTTCATGCCAATGCTGTTGGTGTACTCGGAAGGCACACCCAAATGCCTGGCCCAGGCGTCCTGATAGTCTCTGGCCCGGGCGGCATCAAACGGGGCGTTGGCGGCGGTCGGAGCGACTTTGGATGCCGCAGCAAGCTGAGGGATGATCTTACTATCGAGCGGGTTCCCGTCGTAACTGACCTGCACCTTGTCTTCGATCAGTTGAATATCGAGTGTGGTTACCCCCTTCTTCTCCAACTTGAAGCTCGTCGTAAGAAACTCGAAGTCCCCGCGCTTGATAACAATTCCCTGTTTCCCCAGCTTGAGCTTGATCGGTTTGGGGTCAGCGCCGTCAATCGTTGCACCATCCTGATCGAACCGCACTGAGATTGTCGGATCGTTGAACACGACCTGGACGGTGCCATGCTGGTTTTGCAGCAAGACCACGATGCCAGCGAGCGCCACGGCCGCCGCACTCGGCACGAGCCAGCGTACGACCGGCGGAAGACGCCCGAGCCGACACCACAGGCCGCCGCGATTTGGGACGACGGGAGTGAGTGTGAACGTATCCGCGGAGGCGGACTTCAAGCTCGGCTTGGTATCTGCTGCGCCCGAAGCGGGGGAAACGCTATCCCGCGCCGTTGTCGCCGCAAATTGCGCCAAGTTGCCACCTCGGGTGAAGGGAGCCAGCGCTGTGGCAAGTTCCATGGCGGTGGCGTATCGCTTCGCGGGGTCCTTCGCCATCATCTTGGCGACCACCGCAGCGAGCGGCTGAGATATTTCGGCCCGCCGCTTCTGGACTGGGGTGGGCTCCTGCATGGCCAGCGCCGTTAGTTTTTTCACCGGCGTATCAAATAGGGGATCGCCAAAGGGGGCAACGCCGGTAAGCAGCTTGTAAAGCGTTGCACCGAGCGAATAGATGTCCGCACGGACATCGACATGGTGCGTATCACCTCCCTGCTCCGGCGCCATGTAGTCAAACGTCCCCATTACCTGGCCGGCCGAAGTCAAATCGCCGTTACTGTCGGCATTGTTGAGCAGCGCCAATCCCAGGTCGAGAATTTTGACGACGCCGGTCTCCGCCAGAATCAGGTTGCTAGGCTTGATGTCCCGGTGGACGAGTCCGGCGTCATGTGCATGCTGCAAACCGACGGCGGCCTGGTAGATCAGTTCGCACGCTTCGGGAATTGGCAGCGGGCCGCAGTCACGAATGACTTGCATGAGGTCGCGCCCCTTCACGTATTCCATCACCAGGTAATGTCGGCCATCGCTCTCTCCAGCATCAAAGGCTCGCACAATGTTGGGATGATCGAGCGCGCCAACGGCCTGCATCTCGCGCTCGAACCGCGCGATGACCGCCGACTGGTTTGCCACGCCGGCGGGCAAGACCTTTATGGCAACCGTTCGGCGCAGCTTCGTGTGCTGCGCTCTGTACACTGCGCCCATACCACCTTGACCCAGCTTGCTCAGCAGACGGTACTCGCGAATCGTGCCCAGACCTTCGGTGGTCGCTTCTAATCCGGAAGCTCCGTTTGGAGGTGGCACGGTGTTTTGCGGCGGCTTTAAGAGCGAGGCTTCTGCTGGCCCCACAGCAATCGGCGCGTAACTACAAATGCGCGACATCGCCTCTTGGCAGCCCGGCTCCAGATTCACCTCGCCGCCGCCCGCAGCCCGCAGTCCCTCAACCAGCCAATCCCCCTTAATGTGCAGCGATTTGACGGTACTTTGGCACTGGATGCAGGTCTCCACATGTTGCTCCAACTCCTCCGCCTGCGTCGTCGGCAATTGCCCGAGCAGCAGGGACGAGAGTTCCTTGACCGGCGGACAGGTAACATCGGTCATAACAGATTCCGGGACGTCATAGGGAGCTTCCAACAGCTTAACGCGGGCGTTGGACAGAAATCCGCGAAACCAGCCCTTACGGCGAATCAACCTTCGGCAGTCCTTCGGCAGGAAAAAAATCCTCAAGCAGCTCGCGCAATCGGGCAAACACTCGCGACCGCGCTTTATAGACCGACCAGACCGAGACATCCCGTTCTGCGGCAACCTCTTCCGCCGTTCGCCCCTCGACCTGAAACTGCCAAAACATCTGCCACGTCGCGGGCTCAAAATCGTCACGCACCAACTCGAGAGACCGTCTGACAATTAAGTCGCGGTCGGCCTTCACAGAGGCATCCTCCTCGCTTCGGACCAGCGCTTTTTCCAACTCTTCGGGGGCCAGGCTCGGTTGGCCAACTTGCTTTTGTCGCTTGCGAGCCCAATCAACGACAGCATGCTTGGTTATCGTCCGCAGCCAAGCTCGCAGACTATATCCGGGTTGATCATGGCGAAATTTTTGCAGATTCTTCACCAGACTCAGAAAGACGTTCTGGCAAACATCGCAGGCATCGCATTCCTGTAAGCCTGCCTGTCGCGCCCAGCCGTAAACCACCGGTGTGTAGATTGCGGAAAAACGCCTCCACGCCTCCGCCTCGCCTTGCAGGACCAAGCGCACCAAGCTCCGCGACGTAGATTCGGCTGTAGCTTCCAAACGAATAGCAGTTCAATCGGGTATGACGACAAAGCGAGCGACAGTATAGATCACTTCGACACAGGGTCCAGAGTTTGAAAGATCCCTCCAGCGACAATTCACCCGCGACAGCCTATAACTCGAAAACTTCAGACCAGCTTCGCCCCTCGGAGGAGACAATCATGTCCGGAAAACGCCGAAGGCGACGAGAATTCTTGCAGACCGCCGCAGCCATGCCGTTCATGACGCCGTGTGCGCCCCTGATCCTGGGAGCGACTGACAAGGCGAGAAGCCGCCTGCCGGTGATCGGCCCGGATGGGTTTCAATATGAAGTGCATCACGATTGCATGAAACTGCCACCGCATGTCCGCTGGCAGGAGACGCACGGCGTCGCGATTGATTCCGGAGGCCTGATCTATGTCAAGCACCGCACGAAGACGGTCGAGTTGCAGGATGCGATTGTCGTGTTCAACGCCGCGGGAGAATATGTGCGGTCCTTCGGCAAAGAGTTTCATGGCGGCGGTCACGGAATCGACATCCGCCGGGACAACGGCGAAGAGTTTCTCTACCTTTGCGACAACAAAGGCTACATCGCCAAGAGCACGTTGCGTGGCGAAATTGTCTGGATGCAACCGGCGCCCCAGATCGACGTCTACCGCGGCGCGGCCCCGTTCGTTGTCAAAACTCCGGGTCAATATGACAAAGGCAAGCTTTTCAGCCCCACCAACGTCGCTTTTGCTCCGGACGGCAGCTTCTACGTAGGGGATGGGTATGGATCGCACTATGTCATTCAATATGACAAAGATGAGCGAGTCATTCGCCACTTTGGCGGTCAAGGCAGCGAGCCGGGCAAGTTCGACACACCGCACGGCCTGTGGTGGGACGACCGCCCGGGACGCGAACCGGCGCTGGTCGTGGCAGATCGCGCCAACGCACGTTTACAGTATCTCTCGGCCGAGGGTCGACACCTCGCTTTCGTGAACGATCTCTTATTCCCCGCGTCCATCGATATTCGCGGGGATGTGATGCTGGTGGCCGACCTGCACGCTCGGATAACCCTGTTCGATAAACAAAACCAGGTGATTACCCATCTTGGAGACGATGCCGGCTGGCGCGCTCGAGTTTTGGCCAACAACTTCGAGATGCGACGGCAGCCTAACCGCTGGTTAAACGGCAAGTTCGTGCATCCGCACGACGCTTGCTTTGATCGCGACGGCAACATCTACGTAGCCGAGTGGGTAACTACCGGTCGCGTTAGTTTTCTACGGCACGTGGGCTGACGCCTCTTTATCCGTGTGCTTC
>CAZFLF010000235.1:0-8420 GCA_964519825.1 uncultured Pirellulaceae bacterium
GAGTGGGAGTGACGGGGAGTGGGAGTGACGGGGAGAATGAGTGTTGGAGAGTGGGACGAGATATTTGGAGTGCGTCGACTCGACGGCGCTTTCAACCGTGTTGAAGCCACTTTCGTCGCTCCGTCGCTCCGTCTCTCCGTCTCTCCGTCTCCCCCTCTCTCCGTCGCTCCGTCTCTGCGGGTGTACTTAATAATCTCTGGTCATCAACTTCCCGTCGGCGCGATGGCCCATCTGTTGATAGGTTTCGGGAGAAATAGTCTGCGAAAGAAACTGCACATGTCCGTCGCCGAACGCGAACTGGGCGCCGCCGGGATGATGGCTGCCGAATCCCCCCACGACTGCGGCAATTTCCGCTCCGGGCACGTCCAACATCGGAGCCGTGTTCGTGCCGCTCCTCCGCATGTTCGTCAGCCCGGCGTTGATCGGCAGCCCCGTATTCCGCAACGTCGAACGTGTACCGGACATCCAGCCCAAATCCTGCTGCAAATCAGCGGATCGTTCCCCCACGAAGATGGTGTGTGTGGATCCATCCTTGATGTCCTCGTAGCGCACGGAACTGTTCAAGAAGAAGACGCCATGGTTATCAACATTGATCGGCTGGTCGAGGTCGTGGTGCAGTCCTGCGTAGTTCGTGATTGCAACGTCCCGTGGACCGGGATCGGACGGACACCGGAATATCTGGATCCGAATGGCGCGCGCCGGGGCGTTTTTCTCGTCGTACACTCCGACTGAGAAATCGATGTGATCAAACGTGTTCCGCTCCTCGATGAAAGGGAGCAGTTGGGTCAGCCAATTGTGGTGGTATCCTTGAGCTGCATTCACGATTGGGCCTTTTTCGTCCAGCGTGCCCGGCGGATAGACTCGATACGCCGACTCGTAGTTCTGCAAAGCCAGAGCGAGCTGCGTGAGATTGTTGGTGCACGAGATGCGCCGCGCCGCCTCGCGCGCGGCTTGGACGGCGGGCAACAATAGTGCCACGAGGACTCCGATGATGGCGATGACCACCAACAGTTCGACCAGCGTGAACGCGGAACGGGAATTCGTTTTCATAAAGAGCTCCTAGATTCGTTGAATTCATCAGTATTACATGGGTGAGTTTGCAGCGCTTGCTGCGGCAGGCACGGGTAGATCAATCAGGAGTTCGCGCCGGTAGACAAAACGCCGCGTCCCGTGCTCCGGGTAACTGGCTTCCACAATCACGCGCCGCTGTTTTGCCGGGTCGGCCGGTTCGGCCGGTTTCTCCACACGAATTGCTACTACTCCCGCAAGGCCGTTTCCAAGCACGGGTGCGGGAACGTGCCATGTTTCACCTTGATAGCCATCCGCGGTAGACGCAGCCCGTATTGCACGTTGAATCCCCGATTCGGCCAGCAACAGTGCCTGTTGCCGTCGTTCACCCATCTGGGCTTGCTGATGGAAGATCACTACGGCTTGCGCGAGGGATGCGCTCAGAAGGATGACAAAGGTCAGCACCACCAGCGCGGCAACCAGAATCGTTCCGGTTTTTCGCGGTTGAGTTTTGTAGCTGCTTCTCATCGCAACCTCACTTCTTTGTCCACTCGCCGGCGACGCCGACTGCGGCTCGAATAACTTGTTCGTTCATGGCAGCGGTTGAAGACACACGGCGCGAGTCGCGGTGAACTAGATGCAGGGTGAGCAGCGGACGATCGCGAGCGGTATCGATCGACCAATAACTGTCCGGTAACGCCAGCCGAAAACCCTCACGGTGTTCCACGGCATCGTTACGCCGTACGACACGCTCGACACTGTTCGCAGTGAACGAGTACTGTATTGATCGGCCGCCGATGAGCGTCAAAGTCAAGACGCGTGGCTGAGACGCATCCGCGCCACCGGCCGCAGCGGACGAAAGAGCTGCATGAGCATCCCAGCGCAGCTGTGTCGCTAATTGGTCCAAGGTCCGTTGTCCCTGCAGATCGTCGCGCACCTGATGCTCCGCGCGATAAAGCGTGTGCATGGTTACCGCGACGATCAACAAAGTCACTGCGGTCAGCGAAAGCACAACCAACGTTTCGATCAGGGTGTAACCGCGGCAAATTCGCTTCATGGCTGGGCCTCCATCGGCTGATATCGCCAGGCGACGAGCCGGACGGGCCGGCTGACCGAAGTTTGCCAAACGATCTCAACGCTGATTCGCCGCGAACTCGCGTCACTGTCTTCGGGTGCGATGTCGATTCGCATTTGGGGTGATGGCAGCCGTTCTCGACAAGTCTGCGAAAGCGCGATCTCCGGCGTCTTCGCAGCCAATTCCGACCAACTTCGTGACAGGAGGTCTTCCATCACATTGGACGCTTCCGATAAAGCCAGGGCGCGATACTCCGCCGCACGACGCTGCGTGGCAACAAGTTGCAGGAGCTGGCAGGCGCCCGCGATCACCGCCGTGACGATCAGAATCGCCATGATCGCTTCCTGCAGCAGGAAGCCGCCTCGCCGCCGTTTCTTCAATTGGAATCGAACCACGTTTAGGACATCCCTTGAATCAAAGATAAGAGCGGCAGCAAGACGGCGAGCAACACGGCGAGGACTCCGCAACTCAACACGATCAACACGAGCGGAAAAGCAAAACTCATCCAGACTTGGAGCTTGTAGGCCCAGCGCCTTACCGCGCTGTCCGCCATCTCGTCCAACGCCCACTGCAGATTTCCGGCGCGTTCCGCAGCTTTGAAGACGGCGCTTTCCCGGCTCCGGATCAATCGCACACGCAGCAGGCTGTCGCACCAGTGCGCGCCCTCCTCGACCCGTTGTGCGGCTCTCGCCAACCCGCGGCGCATCGCAGACTGTGGGAAGTATCCGGAGAGCAATCGCAGCATTTCCAAGATCGGACGCCCTTGGCGAACGCCGGTCGCCAGCCAACGCATGACTAGCGAGCTATCGACTCGCCACCACAATCGCCGCACCACCGGCAAACTGTGCAGAGGGATTCCAAGCAGCGACAAAATGCCGAAGCACAATCCCAGCAATCCAACCGTTACGAACGCCACCCAGACATACGACTCGCTCGTTCCCAGTTGCGAACTGGCAAGAATTCGCTGAGTGGCAATCGGCAGTTTGAGTTCGAACTCCTGATGCATTTTTTGCATCACCGGCAGGATTTTCAGCATGAGGAACGACTGCACGATCAGCGTGAGGACGACAGTCACCCCGAGATAGATCAAGCGAGAAGCCGTCGGAATTGTTGCGGCCTCTAAGGCATTGGTTCGATCAACGACTTGGCGCAAGGCGGGGCCGAGCGTGCCGGTCTGGTAGCCGAGGTCGGCGGCCAGCGAAACCGCTGGATCAACCCGATAGCCGGACCGTCGCAATGCCAGACCCAGCGGCACACCTGCTTCGAGATAGTCCGCGAGCTTGGCGGCCCGTCTACCCAACACGTCTTTGCGTTCCTCGGCAAATGCTTGCGCTGCCACATCCAACGGGATGCCGCGCTCGGCCGCGGTCAACAGCCCCCACATCAAGGACTGCTGTTCGGCCTCGTAATACCGCCGCCGGAAAACGATCAGCACGACAACTGCAATGGGAACTGCCAGGACGGCGAAGTACAGCGTCGTCATGATCACCGCGGCAACGACCCCTCCCAGCAGAAGTACGCCTCCCAACACTTGCAAGCCGAGCGCGACACCATACACACCATGCGGTGATTGCCGACGACGGGCCGAGGCATACCACAAGACCAACACACCAGCCAGCATCAATCCGATGGGAGTCAGAGCGGCGAATGAGACGTCGAGATTGTTCATGAAGTTTCAGCTCAGTGCCTGGATGAGGTAGGGGATCGGCATGAACAATCCGATAACAAGCATCAACACGCCGCAGCCGATCGCGAGGAATAACAGTGCCGGGAGCGCGGACCGCAGCATCTCTGCGCGCAGACGCACCCGCCGTTCCAGAACCTCGCGACTTGTGGCGAAGGCTTCCGCGAGCACGCCGTTCTTTTCGCCCCATTGAATCAGTGGCGTCAGTCCTCGAGGAAAATCGGACCGGCTTGATAATACGTCGGAGACGCTCTGCCCCGACGCCGTCTCCTTGGCCCACACTCGCGAGTTGTGAGCCACCCAGGCGTTGCTCACTCCTTCGGCGCTCCAGCGCAACGCATCGGGAAGCGGCACTTGATTCTTGATCAGCACGCTCATCAGGCTCGACCATTCCGCCAGGCCGCGGAAATGAAGCAACGGCCCAAATAATGGAAACGATGCCAACAATCGTGCCCAACCAGCAGGTCCACATCGGTGGCGATAGACGAGCGCTAGTCCGGTCGCGAGCAACACTGCGACCAACAAGATCCACACTCCTGTATCCCGCCACCAAAATAGATGCCGTGTCGCCAGAGGTAATTGCAATTCGAAGTCCCTGAACAGAACTTCAAAAGTATGGGACAGCCAGACCGTCAGGAGTCCCAACAACACCGTCGCTAGGATTGCGACAGTCAATGGATACGCAAGTGCCTCCCACAACCCGCGTCGCAACGATCGCGCCCCTCGTTGGTGCGCAACCAATTCCAAGAGTGCCTCACCCAATCGCCCGGTCCGGAGCGCTGCCAGAATCAACCCGACCACATGCGGAGGCAGCCAATTGTCGGCGCCTTGCAAAATACTCGCCAGGGATTGGCCTTGATCGATCCGTTCCGCAAGCATTCGCAGAGCTTGTGCCACGCGCTCACTATCGCTTTCATCGGCAGCTGCGCGAAACCCCGAACCGAGCGGGAATCCGGCGGCCGCCAGTCGCGCCACTTGCTGGACCAATTCCTCGGCCTCATCTGTAGACAATGCCGGTGGTGATACTGTCACCGTAGATTGAACTGGCGACAAACTCAGCAGGTCCCAACCCCGCTCGAGCAACCGCCCGCGCGCCTCGTCGATGCTGGCCGCTTCAATTTGGCCGCTTTGCGGCGAGCCTTGCCGATCGGTCGCGCTGTAGAAGTAGGCAGCCATCTACGTCGGACTCCCCAGTTGTAAGAGCAGCCGCCAAATCGGCCAGATCATGGCCAAGCCCAACGTCAACGTGACGGCCCCACCGATCAAGGCGGTCAACACGATCGGCAAAACCATTGCGGTCCGTGCGGCCGCGTTGGTGGATCGTTCCCGATAGCCGGCGGCCGTCACCGCGAGGGCGTCTGCTAACGCGGCCCGATTCGCGCCCGTGGCGAGCATGAATCCCAGCAACGGTGGCATCTTCAAGGCCCGCACATCATCGGCCGACAAGGATTGGCCGCTGCCAAGTCGTTCTGCCAGCGTCACGGCCGACACTCGCAATCCGTCGTCTCCGCTGGCGTTCGCCGCCAGGACGAGCGCCTCGGGCAACGGCGTCTGTTCGCGGATCAACAGCGATAGAATCTCGACGAACGCGGCTAGCCGCGCATCGCGTCGCGAACGCTTGATCGTCGGCCAGCACATGGCGATCAAGCGCGAAACAGGACCGTTGCTGGATTGAAAGCCGCGCCGCGTCTGCAACCACTCGACAATCAGCAGTACTGCGAGCGCCACGGGAGGCCAGAATATCCACCACGCCGCATGGTCACCCAGCCAGGCAAACCAAGTGACGATCGGCTCCGACGTTGCCGTCAAATTTCGGAAGGCATTCGCCAAGATCGGCGCCAAAAAGACCACGAGGAACACAAACACAAAATACGCTAACGCCGCCACAATCATCGGATAGACCAATGCCGCGCCGATGGTCCGTCGCATCTCTGAGATCCGTCGCCCTGTCGCAGCCAGGCTTTCAAGTACAACTGCGAGCCTCCCTGAGCGGATTCCCGCCGCGACCATCGCTTTCCAAATTGGCGGAAAAGCAGTGGAGTCCTCCGCAAGAATGCGCGTCAGGCTTTCCCCCGATTGCAGACGTTGTCCGAGCCGAGCCGCGAGATTTCCCAATCGCCCTGGAAATTCACCGCCGAGGTCCACCAAACCTTGCTCTAACGACGTGCCAGACCGCACCAGCGCCGCCATCTCGTCATTGAGTGCGACGAGATCGGACAACGAAATCATGCCGGCTGAATCTCGGCTTTGCACCGGGCGCGCCTCCTGGAATTGAACGTCGATACCCTAATAACGACGCTCGGCCAGCGCGCGCACGCGCATTGTTGGAAAAAACTTGTGGCGAATCCGGCTCAGTCGGCCAGCCCTACTTCGAAAAGCTAAGCCGTTTGATGCATGACTAAGTACTAGATACCTAATGACGAAAGAATGTCGAAATCCGAAACCCGAATGAATTCAAAGAGCCAATTAGGCGTGGAGTTGCTAATGCGGGCGTTTCGTTATTCAGCAGTTCCAAGTTAGGTGCATTGGGTTGAGACTCGCAGGTCCTTTACGCCGAAGGCGTTAAACATATCAGCCCAGGGTCGCGGCACTTCGCCGCGCACCCTGGGTAAAGAGCCGAATGACCGCCTTTACCCTGAAAGGGTTACACACGGTGGCAATGCTCGATTGTTTGACCACTTCAGGGTTACGATTCGTAGACGGCGTTGCACATATCACCCGGGGGTCGCGGCGATTAACCACGCACGCTGGGTGGAGATCCCAGTGACTGTCTTTACCCTTGGTCATTGGTCATTGGGATTTGGTCATTCTTTAGTCGGCGTTGTCCAATCAATGCGAATCCTTTCCGGTGAGGCAGCGTTCCACGTCGTCGGCACGTTGGGCGATCCCCAACACGCTATGACGGATCTCGTCCGGATCGCAGGTGGAGCGGGGAAAGGCGTTGGTCATTACGAAGTACGGCAGGCCGCCAATGTTTTCCAATCCAATCGCCCCGTGCGGAAAATGCGGATTGAGTTCGAGGGCGCGGCGATAATGCCGTTCGTCGGCCGGTCCGCAAATGCTGTAAATCCGCACGACCTGTTCCGCAACCGCCGAACTATCGCAGGTCTCGACAACAACCCCTTGTTTGCGACCTCCCGCCAGCTGGACCACCAAGTCAAAATGATCCGCGTCACCTTCGACGGCAATACCGGTGCCGCGCAAGGACTCGTGCAGCAGGCTTTGCAGGCTGCGTAACGAACCGTATACCGCACGCAGTTCTTGGTGTAATTGCACCGCGTCGGTGTAGCGGTCCGCGGGATGCTTTGCCAGGCACCGATCGACGAATCGCGCGGCATTCTCGGGAATTTCGGCCCGCAACTCGCGCACGTCCCGCGGCGAATTCTCGCTGTGCCATTGCATCAGTTCCGTAATCGTCTCGCCGGCAGCCGGCAACTGACCGGTCAACAACAGGAAATAGGTGACACCCATCGCATAGACATCACTGCGTTTGTCCGCCGAGCCTCCTTGAAATAACTCCGGCGCCATGAAATTTGGAGTGCCGCTCAACCAACCGCCATCGTCCGACTGTTTGTCATGGACGCGTTTTGCCAGTCCAAAATCGGCCAACTTGGCGTGCCTTTCGGTGCTGACCATGACATTTCCTGGCTTGATGTCGCGATGCACGAGATGCCGCTCATGGGCCACCGAGAGTGCCGAACCAATCTGCACGAGAAAGCAAGTCGCCTGCGCGGGTGCAAAGGGCCCTTCGGATTCCAAGAGGGAGGCCAGCGACATGCCGTCGATGTATTCCATCTCGATGAAGTGGCGGCCGCGGTCCTGACCGATGGTATGGATGGTCACGACATTTGGATGAACGAGGTTCGCGGCCGCCCGGGCTTCCGCCAAAAACGATGCGACTGCAGCCTTATCTCGGTCAACGATCGACGGTTTCAATACCTTGATTGCACAGGGTCGCTCTAGCGTCAGGTGCCGAGCGCGGTACACGCGGGCCATACCACCTTGGCCAAGAAATCGCTCGATCAAGTAATTGCCCAATTGAGTGCCGATCAGTTCGTCGGCGGACGCACCCGGCTCGTCGGACTCACTATGCCGAAAAGCGGACGTTTGATCCAGGTCGCGAACCCGGCGCGTTGGCAACTTGTCCAACGGATCGCCGCATGCTGGGCAAGCCTGGACGGCGGAGCTTGGTAGCCGAGATTTGCAGCTAGGACATTCGAGTGCGACCAGAACCATGGCAGGTTTCCTCGTGTTGGCCCCAGTATATCGCCCGGCGACCTGGCAATCTTGCCCTAACAGTGGCCAGTTTTCCAGATGCGGACGGAGCGATGGCGGCTGCTGTCGCCGCATAGGCCAGCGAGAGGCCGATTTCGGCATGAATCGAAATCCCGCATTTCCCCGTTCCACTTTCGCTTGACTGCGGGTATTGTTGCAATCGTTCCTTGTGGCCCATGGCGCGGCGTTTCGCGCCTGTTTGGGATCCTGAATGCATGACGGATATCATGGCTGAATACGAAGTCCCGGACTCACCTCGTCAACCCGGCACCGCGCCTGAAGGGGAAAAACCGTTTCAGGTACAGCTTGCGTCACGCGTCTATCGCTTACCGCCGTACCTGTTCGGCCGCATCAATACGCTGCTGTATCAGAAACGGC
>CAZFLF010000236.1:0-8399 GCA_964519825.1 uncultured Pirellulaceae bacterium
CCAAGGGTGGAGAGTCCAAGGGTGGAGAGTCCAAGGGTGGAGAGTCCAAGGGTGGAGAGTCCAAGGGTGGCCAAGCGGGATCTGGGAAGGGACAGGGTTCGCCCACGGACGGATCGAATGGACAACCGGAATCGCCCGCCAATCAATCTCGTGAAGGGGGCCAGCGCGGGGCGCCCGGCAATCCGAATTCGCCGCGCGGTGGCTTTGATCAATTGGCCGGGCCAACAGGCGGGGGGGGCAACGAGCAATTGTTTTCTCCGTTTGGCGGCGAGGATTTTCGCCAGTGGTCCGACCGTCTGCGCGATGTCGAAGAGATGCTCGGCGATCCGCAATTGAGCGCGGACGCGGCTCGTATTCGCGAACGAGCGAGGGCGCTGCGGGCGGAATCGAAGCGCCACTCCGCGCTGCCGAACTGGGACCTCGTCAATCTCCAGGTCGCCGAGCCACTCGCCGAGTTGCTTGAGCGGGTCCACACGGAAGTGCTGAAACGCACCAAGTCCGATCTACTCGTTCCGCTTGATCGCGATCCGGTGCCGCCGGAATATGCCGAGCAAGTGCGTAAGTACTACGAGCGACTTGGAACTGGAAAATGACATGGCGCGTGTAGAACTGAGTTACTTGATCCTCGCCAAGTCGTCGCATCTTTTTGGCAGCCTTAGTTGGGGTTCGCCGAACTGGCTTATACCGGTTCTCGTGCTGTCGGGTGCAATCGCCGTGATGGTCCTGACCTGGTATGCACGACTGGGAATCGCGTGGCCGATTCGCGCGATTGCCGCAACCCTCAAATTGCTTGCGATCGCCGCCTTGGCGCTGTGTGCCGTCGAGCCGCTCTTCCATGGTGTTCGGCCACGTCCAGGCGCAAATCTATTTCTGGTCGCCGTCGACAACAGTCACAGTCTGTCGGTGACCGATCGCCCGGGGCAGCCCTCGCGAGGAGAAGCGTTGCGGGCTACGCTCCGCGATGACGCACCGTGGCTGGCGCGGCTCGGTCAGGATTTTGAGCTGCGACGGTACCTCGTCGACTCGGGCTTGCGGTCGACCGATTCGTTCCGCATCTTGTCATTCGATGGCCGGTCGTCGGCGCTACGTTCTGCGCTGTCCACCATGGCTGAGCAGTTTCGCGGTCGGCCCGTCGGTGGCATGCTGCTGCTGACCGACGGCAATGCAACCGATTGGGACGAAACCGCAATCGATTGGAAGTCGCTGCCCCCCATTTATCCCGTCGTTATTGGCGGTGATCGCTCGCTCTCCGATGTTGCCATTTCGCGAGTTACGGTGACCCAAACCAACTTCGAGACGACTCCCGTCACGGTCGTGGCGGAGATTACTGGCGAAGGATTAAGTGGTGAGTCCATCGTGGTGCAGTTGCTCGATCCGACGGGCAAGGAAGTCCAGCGGCATGTCGCCGAGCTTCCAGCCACGGGCTCACTGGTCCATCGATTTCAGTTCCGGCCGGAACTCCCGGGAGTCTCGTTCTTTCGCATTCGAGCGTTTGCGGCCCGTGACGAAGCCGGGGCGACGGCCGAACGGTCGGCGATCGAGGCAACATTGGCGAATAACTCCCGGACGGTTTTGGTGGATCGGGGACGAGGGCCGTATCGCGTTTTGTATCTGGCGGGCCGGCCCAATTGGGAATTCAAATTTCTGCGGCGCGCGGTGGCCGAAGACGACGAAGTGCAATTGATCGGACTGCTCCGGATTGCCAAGCGGGAGCCGAAGTTCAATTTCCGGGGCCGCACGGGTGAAACGACGAATCCGCTGTTTCGTGGTTTTGGCAACCAGACCGACGCGACCGCCGAACAGTATGACGAACCGGTGTTGGTGCGTTTCGGGACGCGCGATCAAACGGAGCTGCATGACGGCTTTCCTAAGACCGCAGAACAGCTCTTCGAATACCACGCCGTGGTTTTGGACGACGTCGAGGCCGAATTCTTCACCCGCGATCAAATGTCGCTGTTGCATCAATTCGTCAGTCAACGCGGGGGCGCGCTCTTGATGCTTGGCGGGCAGGAATCATTCGCGTCCGGTGGCTATGCGCGCACGCCGCTGGGCGAATTGCTGCCGGTGTATTTCGACAAGTCGCAGCTGGCCCCTCCGCCGGGAGAATACCGCTGGTCGCTGGCCCGCGAAGGCTGGTTGCAGCCGTGGGTCCGATTACGGGCCACCGAAACCGAAGAGGAACAACGGCTCGCCGAAATGCCCCCATTTCGCACCATCAATGGCGCCACGGGCTTAAAGCCCGGCGCGTCCGTGTTGGCCAGTTTCGTTTCGACGTCGGCCGCTGGCGACTCGACGCCGCGACCCGGATTGGTTGTGCAACCGTTTGGGCAGGGGCGGGCGGCTGCGTTGTTGGTCGGGGATTTGTGGCGTTGGGGCATGCGCCGGACCAGCGCGGCGAACCGCGATTTGGATCAAGCTTGGCGGCAAACGATTCGGTGGTTGGTCTCGGACGTCCCCGGGCGCGTCGAAGTCCAAATCAAACGCGGTTCAGCGGAAATACAGGCGGCAACTTCGCTGGCGATCCAGGTTCGCGACGCGACGGCCCAACCGCTCGACAATGCCGATTTGAAACTGATCATGTCAACACCGGATGGCAAGAAAGTGGCCATTGATGCCGTCCCCTCCGATACAACACCCGGCGAATACGTAGCGACATTCGTGCCGCGCGTGGCGGGCGGCTATCAGGCGCGAGTCACGGTAGCTGCTCCGGACGGCAGCCCTGTCGGTACCACGGAAGCGGGCTTTGTGCATGAGCCGGAGAGCGACGAATTCAGGACATTGCTTCCCAACCGGGCGTTGCTGGAACGGATCGCCGAACGTACCGGAGGAGAGGTGTTCGAGCCGCATCAACTCGATCAGTTCGTGGCCAGCCTGCCCAACCGCCGCATTCCGATCACGGAGCCGTGGGTCTATCCACTGTGGCACCAGTGGCCGATGCTAGTGCTGGCATTGACTTGCCTGATCGGCGAATGGGGGCTGCGGCGGTGGAAGGGATTGCCATGAGCGGAATTGGTTGGCGAGCTTTCCGAATGCCTTTGCGGGGAGTTGCCGCCGTTCTGCTGGCCTTGTCGCCGGCCTCGTCGTCACCGGCCTCCACTCCCGCCGACAAGCAGACGGTGCTAGTAGTGATCGGTGCGGAAGGGACGGCGGAGTATGGCAAGCAATTCGCAAGCTGGGCCGATCGTTGGGCCACAGCGGCACACCGCGCGGACGCCACACTGGTCCGAATCGGAACGGAGAAGTTGGAAAAGGGAGATCGCGATCTCTTGCGCGAGGTGTTAGCGGCGGAGCAAACTACATCGCGCGATACGCTGTGGCTGGTGTTAATCGGACACGGGACGTTTGACGGACGCAACACCAAGTTCAATCTGCGTGCAGCCGACGTTTCTGCGCCCGAACTTGCGGAGTGGCTCCGACCCCATACGCGCCCGCTGGTTGTCGTCAATTGTGCGTCGAGCAGCGGCCCATTCATCAACGCCCTATCGGCTCCGAAACGCGTGATTATCACGGCCACTAAGAGCGGCCAAGAGCAAAATTTCGCTCGATTCGGCGACCACTTTTCCTCGGCCTTGGCGGCACCGGAGGCCGATTTGGACCGAGACGGTCAGACGTCGGTCCTGGAAGCTTTCTTGTCGGCGGCACACAGCGTGAGTGACTTTTATGAGCAGGAAGCGCGTTTGGCCACCGAGCATCCCCTGCTTGACGACACCGGTGACGCATTGGGAACACCCGCCGACTGGTTTGAAGGTGTACGAGCAGTGAAGCGTCCGCAAAATGCCACAGAAGTTGATGGCCGACGCGCTAAGCAGATGGCCCTCGTGCGAAGTGACGTGGAGCGCGGCCTGACTCCGGAGGCTCGAGCTCGTCGCGATGACTTGGAACTCGAGTTGGAGAAACTTCGCGATCTCAAGCCGCAACTGGAAGAATCGATCTATTACGACCGAATTGAACGGGTGCTACGGCAACTGGCGGAACTCTACCGCGAATGATCACGGACCGCGCGCAACGTGAAAATGTCCGGACGGTTTGATGACCATTCTTTCTACATAGCTTTCTTTTGTCACTTCTCGCTTGTCATGCCGGCGTATAACCGCCTGACTCTTGGTGATATATGCATTGAGAATTTGCGGCGCGGCTCGCTCTGGACAGGCTCGGCGACAGCCGCTAACCTTCGCGGGCCAAACCCAGGCTTCTCGGGAGAAAATGCGATAAATTCGCAAGCTGCCCAAAAACGGCTGGGTCGCATCGCACATTCACCACAGCTCAGGGAGGAGCGACCATGAATCTGAACGTTTTTACCTGGATCCGCGAAGGAGTACGGCAGTCGGTGCTCGCCGGAGTCTCGGATGCGATCGATCAAATGGGCGCGACGGTCGACGGCGATGATCTCCGACCTCGCTTAGCGGACGTTCTGCGACGGCAATCCGTTGAGGCATCGAATGCCCCCGTTGTTGGCGAATCCCGGTCACGCCGCTTGGGCCGTAGTCTCAAGGACCTTGATCTGGAAAAGGGGAAGTAATTCCCAACGGTGGTGAGCGTAACGTTAGATTTGCGCCACACAGGTCCTGAGTACGCCCTGCGCCACCGGCGCCACCCATGTCCTCACCGCGGCCTGCGCCACCGGCGCCACCCATGTCCTGACTGTGTCACTCCGCCGTACTCCGTACTCCGTACTCCGTACCCAGTACTTCTTACTCGAACGCCATCGGCTATTTGGCGTGATTTGCGCGACTGGCTCATGCTCGAACCACTGGCGCTCCCGCTTGGCACAGCCGGGCATGTTCGTCAAATTAACAACCTTCACGGGTTCTTCATCTGGTCTTCATACTAGTTCCGTAGTTTTCCCACGAGTCGAGTCGACCCGTTGGGCAATTACGGGTATTTCGGTCCACGGGAAGGGTCATGACGAAACACTTGCAACGCGACTTGGATTCACTGCACCAGGAAATCCTGAGCCTCTGCGCGACAGTTGAAGAAATGATCGACAAAGCAGCGACGGCTTTTACGGACCGTCGGCCAGAAATCGCCGACGAGGTCATCGAATCGGACAACATCGTCGATCAGAAGGAAGTCCATATCGAGGAAGAGTGCTTGAAGATCCTGGCTCTGCACCAGCCGGTGGCCATCGACCTGCGGCGAATTGCGACAGTGCTGAAGGTGAACAACGACTTGGAACGCATTGCTGATCTCGCGGTCAACATGGCGGAACGGGCGCGATCGCTGGACGAGTTCCCCACTTTCCCTTTGCCGGCCAAATTAATCGGCATGGCGTCGATGGCGTCTCAGATGGTACGCGGAGCGCTTGATGCATTCGTCAGCCTTGACGCAGTGACAGCCCGGCGACTAATCGCATTGGACGACACGATTGACGCATTGAATGTGGAGATCATCGGTGAGCTTCAGACGCAGATGCAGAAAAACCCGGCACTCGTGCCGCCGGCGCTGTACTGTTTTTCAGCGACGCGGCACATCGAACGAATCGCGGACCATGCGACGAATATCGCGGAAGACGTCGTGTATCTAGTCGAAGGGGACATTGTCCGGCATCGTCGCCCGAATTCGCCAACCAACTAGCAGCATGCACCATGCCAAAGGCTCGTATACTGATCGTCGAAGATGACCGCGCCCTGTCGGAGGTGTTGGCATACAACCTGAAGCAGGCAGGTTACGAAGTGCTGGTGGCGCATGATGGCCAGAATGGATTGACACAAGCTCAACTTAAACTGCCGGACTTGGTGCTGCTCGATGTGATGTTGCCGGTGCTGGACGGTTTGGACGTCTGTCGCCGGTTGCGGTCTGATCCAGCGACACGCGACATGTTAATCATCATGTTGACGGCGAAGGCGGAGGAGACCGACGAATTGGTCGGATTCACTCTCGGCGCCGATGACTACGTCGCCAAACCATTTAGCGTGAAGGTGCTGTTGGAGCGGATCAAAGCCCTGCAGCGGCGGCGCGGAGACGATCTGGCTGACGAAGATGTAATTGCTTGCCAGGGCGTCATCGTTGATCGTACACGCCACAAAGTCACAGCCGATGGCCGCTCACTGACCTTGACGCGGAGCGAGTTTCGCTTGCTCGATACGCTCATTCGGCAACCGGGACGGGTTTTTCAACGTTCCGAATTAGTGGACGCGGCACTGGGCGAAGACACCACGGCCATGGAGCGGACGATTGACGTCCATGTCCGCGCTCTGCGCGGCAAACTCGGTCCGAAATCGGACGTCATCGAAACCGTTCGCGGGGTTGGCTATCGGTTTCGCGATTCGTTAACGGGGCAGGGCGATTGAGGCAGGGCGATGGGGGCAGGACGCAGGGCGATGGACGCAGGGCGAGTGAGGTTGTCCGCCCGTTGTCCATTCCCGCGAACCGGATTCGTAATTTAGCCGCGTGAGCCGCCGACCATTTGTTGACGGTTGTTCCTGCGATCCGCGTTGTCATGTCCCCACGCAGGGGACGACCCGGTCGACTTGCGGGGAAAGCGCTGCGACTTCTTGCCCCATGGACGTCGCGGTTTTGACGAGGGCGAAGCCCCGCCGAAAGTCCGTTGCGGAGTCGCCGGATGTTGTGGTTTAGGTCCGCCGGCGGGTGGATTCGAGGCGTGATTCGACGGAATTGTCGGACGCGAGGCCGCCGCGTCGGCCAGGAATTGGGGCTTCTGAACCGGCAATTTCTTTCCGATCAATCGCTCGATTCCCTGCAGTTGGGCGCGCTCGTCATCGGAACACAACGTGATCGCACATCCCGTGGCTCCCGCGCGACCAGTCCGTCCGATCCGGTGCACGTAGGTTTCGGACTCCATCGGGAGGTCGTAGTTCACGATGTGAGAAATCCCCTCGACGTCGATGCCGCGCGAGGCGACATCGGTGGCGACCAGGATTTTTGTGCGCGACGCTTTGAAGTTGGCCAGCGTCCGCTCGCGAGCTGCCTGCGTTTTGTCGCCATGCATTGCTTCTGCCGCGATGCCCGCCGATCGCAGGCGTTTCGTCAATCGGTCGGCGCCATGCTTCGTGCGAGTAAACACGATCGCACCGCGAATCGGCTGTGCGGTCAGAAGACGCACCAGCAACTGAACTTTGTCGGCCTTGTTGACGAAACAGACCGATTGCTCGATCAACTCGGTAGTCGCTTTGACCGGAGTTATCCGCACATGAACTGGATCGCGAAGTAACGTGCTGGCCAGCCGTTCGATGGCTTCGGGCATTGTGGCCGAAAACAAAATGGTTTGACGCTTGGAGGGTAATTTGGCGATCACGCGGCGGATATCGGGCAGGAATCCCATGTCTAGCATCCGATCGGCTTCGTCGAGTACCAATGTCTCGATATTCCGCAGGTCGACAAGACCTTGATTCATCAGATCGCACAAACGTCCGGGCGTCGCGATTAATACGTCCACCCCGCGCCGGAGGGCTTGGGCCTGGGGACTCTGGCTAACGCCGCCAAAGATGACCGCGAATCTCAGCTCAGTGTTCCGGCCATAGGCGTGGAAGCTGTCGGTGATTTGCGAAGCCAACTCGCGAGTCGGCGACAAAACCAGCACGCGAATCGGGCGCACTCGCTGTTGCGAGCGGCTCTGCTCGTGGGACAGATGCAATCGATTCAATAATGGGAGGGCGAACGCGGCAGTCTTGCCTGTTCCGGTTTGCGCGGAACCAAGCACATCGCGTCCCGCCAGGAGATGCGGAATCGCCTGACGCTGTACGGGGGTGGGGGATGTGTAGCCTTCAGACAACACAGCGCGCAGAATGGGCTCTTGAAGCCCAAGATCATGGAAACTCATACGTGGTCTCGTGGGTGAAACACCCAGGACCCAATGCCAAGAACGTCACATGCGTCCGAAGAAAGCCATTGGAACCTGGCAGCAAATCCAATGGCCAATCGCCGAAAGGATAGAACTATTACCTACTTGTAACAGGTATCGAGAAAAAAGCTAGGCCCATCCTCCCCAGACACCAATATTACGCACATTCAACAAGCTACCCGGCTTGGACTCGAACCAAGAATGAGGGAGCCAAAATCCCTAGTGTTACCATTACACCACCGGGTAATCGTCCTAATCGGACAAGCGGGTACTTTACGACTTTGGAAGCGAGTTCACAACCGCGAATGAAAGTTGTTCCAATTCCATCGCGAGATCCACGCCAACGCTATGTACATTCTCCGGCAAGTTCAAGGTAATTGGCGCGAAATTCAAGACTCCGACAACTCCGGCAGCCACAACTTCATTAGCGACTCCTTGTGCCTCCGTTGCTGGCACCGCAATGATTGCGAGGCGGATGCCTTTGGAATTCACTACGGTTTGGATTTCGTCCAGGCCGTGTATCGGAATTTCTTCGATGAGCCGGCCGACTTTCTCGGGATCTGAGTCAAAGGCCGCGATGATTCGAAAGCCTTGTTTG
>CAZFLF010000237.1:0-8394 GCA_964519825.1 uncultured Pirellulaceae bacterium
AAAATCACTCAAGGCGCAATTGGGGCAATGCACCCCTCGCCTCCTCGCACTAAAAAATCCCTCTTGTGTATAAAGGGAGCGTTCGATAATCTCCCGCCCCTCTTCCGTTCGTATTGCGATGCAATCGTGTCATAGTCCGTTCCGTGGTTTGAGCCGGTTGCGGCGAATCTGTTTGCTGCTCTGCGGAGTTGCTTTGTGCGGGACACTGGCCATCGCCGGGAAATTGAAACCAGATCGTCAGGGGCTGGGAACGCACCAGCAGCTCGGGTTGCCCCCCTGCACGATCCAGCAGGTATTTGGAATGCGGTGCCCAGCTTGTGGAATGACGACGTCCTGGGCGCATTTCGCACGCGGTGAGTGGCTGTCGGCGTTGTCGTGCAGTGTGGCGGGAACCATGCTCGCGCTGGCTAGCGCGGCGGCAGTTCCCTGGTCGATTGCGACCGCGGTGCGCGGGGAATGGGTTTGGGTGCGGCCGACTGAGAGTGTGGTTCTAGCGTTTTGCTTGACCCTCCTGGCCGTCACTCTCACAGATTGGTTCGTGAGACTGGTCGTGGAGCATTTTTCCGGGAGCTGATTTCATCGTGACTCGTCCAAAACTCTTCCGTCAAACGCTGGGATTGGGGCCGAATATGGGAATCATTCGGAGGCGCACTGTGGTGATCACCGCCGGTCGAATGACTGGGGCCGTCAGGCTACTGATCGCCGTAGTCCTGGCGACCAACTGCGGTTGTGTGGGAATGTTGGCCCAATTTGGGTACTGGGCCGGCGCGAACCTGGTTCCCGCGGAGTACGAGGGGTTAGAAAACGAGCGAGTGGCCGTCGTTTGCGTATCAAGCAATGCGGCGTATGGCAACGGGGTCGAGGCAGAGTTACTGGACCGCGGAGTCGCGTCCATTCTGCAAGAGCACGTCAAAGGTATCGACCTCGTGGCACACGATGTCATCGCGGATTGGGTCGACAAGAATGATTGGAATGAGATGGATTACCTCGAAGTAGGGCGCGGCGTGAAGGCGACGAAGGTCCTCGCGATCGATCTTTCCGGCTTCCAATTGTACGAAGGTCAAACGTTGTATCGCGGCCGCGCCGTTGTCACCATCACCGTCATCGACATCAAAGACGGCGGCAAAGAAGTTTTCCGACGACAATTACCGGAGATCAAATTCCCGACGACTGGCGTCTACCATTCCTCGGAGACGAGCGAAGCAGCGTTCCGTCGCGCTTTCATCGAAGTGATTGCTCGCCAGGTTGGCCGTTATTTCCACAAATACGACATGGTGGACGGCTTCGGTCGCGATCCGGCAAGCCTGGATTGATCCAGCACACCAGCCAACGCCATGATCCTCTTCATCCGTGTGTGCTTTGATCCGTGTGCAATTCTGGAATTGAAAGACTACGCACACGGATGGAATTCAACAGCTTGAACATACCGCCAAAGTGGTCACTACGTCGATTTGTCGGATTCCGGAGGCAATGTTGCGCCGAGCTGTTTGGTAATCGGACCATAATGCTCGATACGCCGGTTGTGTGCGAAGTCGAACAGTTCCTTGTACGCTCGCGATTCGTCCAGATCGCAGGCGTGAATCACCAGTTCATCTTCCAGTGTTGCACTTTGAGCCACGATCTCGCCCGACGGTGCGATGATGGACGTCAGCCCGATCTGGCTGACCCCCTCCTCAACACCCGCTTTGGCGACCGCCACCACCCAACTGCCGTTCTGATAAGCGCCCGCCTGCATGCATAACTGGTGATGAAAACCGGTGAGCCGGTCGAGTTCTGGGTGCTCTGGAATATGGTCCGGGGTGTTGTAGCCAAGCAGGATTAGCTCCACGCCGCCTAATCCGAGCACGCGATAGGTCTCCGGCCATCGGCGATCGTTGCAGATGCAAAGGCCGACGATTCCGCTGAAGGCGTGCCGAGTGTTGAAACCGAGATTCCCTACGGCAAAGTACCGCTTCTCCAGGTTTTGAAATGGGTTGTCCGGCCGGTAGTCCTCGTGGCCTGGCAAGTGGATCTTGCGATGCCTGGCCACGATACGGCCGTCGGGCGCGACGAGAATGCTGGAGTTGAAACGCCGCTTGCGGCCCTCGTCAAATGCGAGTTCCGCATAACCGAGATGAAAACCGATCCTCAGCCGCGCGGCCTCGTCAAACAAGGGTTGCGTGGCTCGACTGGGCATTTCACGTTCGAACCAGGAATCGAGTTCTTCCTCGTCATCGATCCACCAATGCGGAAAGAATGGGGTCAGCGCGCATTCGGTGAATACGACCAGATCGCAACCCCGCGCGTGCGCTTGGCGCATCTGAACGAGCAATCGCTCGACAACATCGGCCCGGCTTTCGCAGCGCCGCACTGGACCGGACTGGGCAGCCCCGATGGTCACGATTCTCGGCATCGACAAAACTTTTGTTGAGGTGTGAAAAAGACTCCCGACCCCGTGAGATTACTCATGGTCGTTGCTCCTGTACTTTGTCGCCGTCATGCTCCGTCGTAACGAAGCTCGTGGACTCTACGGTGCATCGGACCTATCGGTCGAATAGGACGTATCGGACGAATAGGACGTATTTGGTCGGGCGCATTGTTTGGTTCAAGCGTCGTCACGACGGAGACGGCTACGGTCTCGTGTGCAACTCAACCCCATCGACGTATACGCGGCGCACGGCCAGGTCGCGGTCCAGTATGAGCACATCCGCTCGCTTGCCTTGTTCGAGGCTCCCCAGTTCTCGCTCGTGTCCGGCGATGTGGGCTGGCGTGAGCGATGCCATGCGAATCACTTCCCAAAGTGGGCGGCCAGTGAGGCTGGCAAACGTGCGGACCATATGATCCATCCCCATGACGCTGGATGCCAAGGCACTTCCGTCGGGCATCATCCCAACGCCATCGCGCTTGATGAAAGGCTCACCACCGTCCTGAGGGCCGATCTTGTACTCGCCGTCGGGCATGTCCAGCGCCCGGCTCGTATCCGTTACCAGCGCGAGCCGGTTTGGACCTTTCAGTTTCCAGGCCAGCAGTAGCAGCCCGGCATCGAGGTGTTTTCCGTCGGCAATAACTTCGGTGGTCAACTCGTCATAATAGAGCGCCGCTTCCAGAACGCCTCCTTGCATCGGATACATTTGAAACTGCCGCAGCTTGCTCTTATCGGACATGGCACAGAACAAGTGATCCACATGTCGCACGCCCCATGCGACTGCCTCAGTCATTTGAGCAAGCGTCGCCCACGAGTGACCGACGTTGGTCCGCACACCTTTGCTCTTACAGGCGAGCGCGAACTCCTTCGCACCAGGCACTTCTGGAGCCACCGTTGCCGTCACCAGATCGTCAGCGTATTCGAGGTACTGCGAGTACTCATGCTCGACCGGCGGCCGAATCGGCCCGCCTGGATGAGCACCGCGGGCCTCATAGCGGAAATACGGTCCGTAAAAATGAGCTCCCAACACGCGTGAACCGTTCGGCTCCGGCGTGCGGCGAAACCGCCGAGTCAATTCCAACGTAGCGAGAATTTGCTCATGCCGTGCGACAGTTGTTGTCGCCGCCAGGCGAGTCGTTCCGTGTCGCGCGTGGCATTGAAGAGCGAGTTGAAATGACTTGGTCGTCCCATCCATGAAATCGCCACCAGATCCTCCGTGAACATGCAAGTCGATGAAACCCGGAGCAATGTAACCATCACCTGCATCGATGATCGTCGCCTCCGACGGCAGCACAGCACCTGCGTCGAGTATCTCGGCGATCCGTCCGTCTCGAATCACAATCGCTCCACGCTCGATTCGATCTGGAAAGACAATCTGGCCGCAAAACGTCAGAGCCGCTGTCATAGTAGATAGTACTCCGGAAGAATCTCGGCTAAGCGAGTAGCGGCTCAATGACTTGGCCGTGAATATCGGTCAAGCGGAAGTCGCGGCCTTGATAGCGGTATGTCAATCGCTCGTGGTCGAAGCCCAGGCAATGCAGAATTGTCGCGTTGAGATCATGCACATGGACCGGATCGCGAACGATGTTGTAGCCATAATCGTCCGTCTGTCCGTGAACCATTCCCGATTTGATCCCGCCGCCAGCCAGCCACAGCGAGAAGCACCGCCCATGATGGTCGCGGCCATAGTCCGCCTGCACGCCCCCCTGGCCGTATACCGTCCGACCGAACTCGCCACCCCAGATGATCAGCGTATCGTCCAGCATCCCGCGTTGTTTGAGGTCCGTAATTAACGCGGCTTGCGGCTGGTCCACGTCATGGCATTGTTTCGGGATGTTCGTCGGCAAACTGCCGTGGTGATCCCAACCGCGGTGATAAAGCTGGATGAAACGCACCCCCTTCTCTAACAGCCGGCGAGTCAGCAAACAGTTCGCCGCGAATGTCCCCGGTTTGCGAGCTTCGTCCCCATACAGCTCAAACGTCGCTGCTGACTCCTGAGAAACGTCGATGAGTTCGGGCACCGACGCCTGCATGCGAAACGCCATCTCATATTGTGCAATGCGCGTCGCAATCTCGGGATCGCCCGACTCGACCAGTTGTCGCTCATTGAGCTTCGCGATGCCATCGAGCATCTGCCGTCTCAACTCGCGATCGATACCGGGCGGGTTGGTGAGGTACAGCACCGGATCGCCGCTGCCACGCAACTTCACGCCTTGATGGCTTGAAGGTAGGAATCCGCTCCCCCACAACCGTTCGAGCAACCCTTGATTGGAATCTTTCCCACTGCCGTGCGAGATCAATACCAGGAACGCTGGCAAGTCCTCTGCCTCGCTGCCGAGTCCGTAACTGGCCCATGCTCCGAGCGAAGGCCGACCCGGTTGCTGCGAGCCGGTTTGAATGAACGTGATCGCCGGGTCGTGATTGATCGCTTCGGTAACCATGGATCGGATCAGGCAAATGTCATCCACGAGTCGACCCGTATGGGGAAGCAATTCGCTAACTCGCGTTCCAGACTCGCCGCATGACCGAAATTCGAACTTGGGGGCGATGACTGGGAAGCTCTTCTGCCCCGACGTCATTCCGGTCAGTCGCTGCCCTTGCCGGATCGAGTCCGGCAGTTCGGTCCCATGCAACCGCTTCAATTCCGGCTTTTCGTCCAGCAGTTCCAGGTGCGAAGGGCCTCCAGATTGGAACAAATAGACGACCCGCTTGGCCCGTGGGGCAAAGTGAGTTTTCCCCTCCGCCGCATGCCCCTCACGCTGCATCAACGTCGCCAACGCGACCGTCCCCAGCGCCGATTTGAGAACGTTTCGTCGAGTAACCATCGTTCAATTCTCACTTCATCCGTATGCAGTCTTAATGTCACAGTTTCGAAATTGCCTCGTCGAGATTAAGCAGCATGCTCATGCCCGTCGTCCAGGCAGCGAGTTCTGCAACCGGCAACGCTGCTTCACGCGGCGTAAAGCCGATCTGAACCAGCTTTGCGGCGGCGGCCGGATCTGCGGCGAAGCGGCGTGATGCGGTCTGGATCATCGAGAGCATCGTTTCTCGCTCACTGGAATGTGGGTGTCGCGCGACGACCAACTTGAAGGCAATCGCCAAGCGATCGTCGTCTGATTTAGTGGACAACAGCACGCGCTCGGCCAGCGTTCGGGCAGCTTCGATGTAAGTGGGATCGTTGAGCAGCACGAGGGCTTGCAGCGGCGTGTTCGTGCGAACTCGGCGGATGACGCAGGTCTCACGGTCGGGCGCGTCGAACGTTGACATTCCCGGCGGGGGACACGTCCGCTTCCAGAAGGTGTACATGCTTCGGCGATAGAGTCCCTCGCCCTTATCCGGAACATATTTGTCACGCCGCTCGACCGAGACATCCTCCCACAGACCTTCGGGCTGATACGGTTTTACGCTTGGGCCGCCCAGCTTTTCCTGTAACAAGCCGCTGACAAACAGCGCGTTATCGCGCACGGATTCGGCTGACAACCGATATCGGGGCCCACGAGTCAGCAGCCGGTTGCGTGGATCGCGTTCAAGCAGTTCGGGCGTCAAGCGTGAGGTTTGCCGATACGTTGCCGACAGCACGATCTGCTTCAACATCGCACGCTGATCCCAGCCGGTGTGAATCAGCTCGGTCGCAAGCCAGTCAAGCAACTCTGGATGGGTCGGCAGCGACCCCTGCACGCCAAAGTCTTCCGTGGTCTCGACGAGGCCCGTGCCGAACAGCATCTCCCACCAGCGATTCACGGCGACTCTTGCAGTCAACGGATGAGCCGGGTTCGTCAACCAGCGTGCGAGATCGAGGCGACTGAAGGACTTCGCTTCCCCAGGAAGCTTGCTTTCCGTCACGGAGAGCATGCTCGGGAGCGCTGCGGCAACTTCCTCGCCGCGCTGATCGTATTGGCCTCGCTTGAGCACGAATATCGGACGACGGTCAGATTGCTCGGCCATGACCATCGTTACGGGGATCGCGTTCTCGATTTCGTCGCGGCGTTTCGGCAGGCCCATTAGTTCGACCTTGAGCTGCTTTGATTCGGTATCGACGTGATCCAGGAAGTACTGCCGAAGCTGTTCCCGATGTGTTGTCGAACGATCCGCCGGAGCGACCGCCAGTAGTTCCTTCAATCGACCAATGACTTCCCCGGATGCGAGCTGAGCGGCATGGTTGGCGGACAGTTCGACGGCATACAGTTGCACATCATCAATCAGCCCTTTGAAAGGCGCCGATGCGTGCCGCTGGCCGATATGAAACGACTTGTCGGTCTTCAGCGTCCCACTGACTTCATTATCAGTCGTCGCATCGAACGGCTTGGAGACCCCATCGACATAGATCTTTACGCCGCCGGCATGCTTTGAACCGTCGTACGTCACAACGATATGGTGCCACTCCTTCAGGCTAATCGGTTCCTTCGCGACGACCTTGAATGCACTGTTCGGCCAGGTATGGACAAAATGACTCGCGACCTTCCCGTCTTCCATAATCAGGTCGTAGCCACGATAGGCATTCGCTTCGTCGATCTTTGAGAGCACGGTACTTGGATCTTTCGACTCCAACTGAATCCAGGCGGCGATTGATAACTGGTCGGTATTGTCGAATGAACCGACCTGTCCGGCATCGACGAACGTGCTGCCGTCGAACGCGAGGGCACCGCCGAGTTTACCCGGTCCGTACTTGGGCTTGCCTTGGATCGTCCCGGTCCGCGTGGCATCGACTCGATCAACGACCTTGTCGCCAGCGGGTTCATCGAGTGGGAAATGAACGACAAGCCCGACCGGCCCCGACTTCATAATCTCGTCCGGAGTCAGGTTCTGTTCCCAACTTGCGACCTCAGGATCGACGCTCGTCGCTCGAGCCTTCAATAGGTTCTCGATCTCTCCTCGTCGCGCGTCGATGCGGGCAAGTTCGGATTGCTGAGCGGCCGAAGGGACCTTGAGTAGCGGTGCAGCCATGCGCCCTTGGCTATAGGGCACCACCTTGTCCGGCACGTTGTTGAAGAATGCGGCAAACTCGTAATACTCGCGTTGCGAGATCGGGTCGTACTTGTGATCGTGGCAGCGAGCACATTGCATCGACAGCGCCAGGAACACCGTCGCGGTCGTATGGACGCGATCGGCGACATATTCGACGTGGTATTCCTCTTCGATAATCCCTCCTTCGGTCGTCAGCACATGGTTGCGATTGAAGCCCGTCGCGACCTTTTGGCTGAGCGTCGCATCGGGCAGCAGATCACCAGCCAGCTGCTCGGTAAGGAACTGGTCGTAAGGCATGCCGCGCGCGAAAGCGTCGATGACCCAATCGCGCCACGGCCACATCGTGCGATTCTCATCGTTGTTGTAGCCATTGGTGTCCGCGTACCGAGCCGCATCCAGCCAGTGCATTGCCATCCGCTCGGCATGCCGCGGCGAGTTGAGCAACTGATCGACGACTCGTTCATAGATCGTCGCAGGAGCCTCCTGTCCCAAGCGGCGTGCGAACTCATCCAGCTCCTGCAGCGATGGCGGCAATCCGGTCAGATCGAGCGTGACTCGCCGCAACCACACGGCAGGGTCCGCTTCTGGCGACGGAGCGAGCCCTTCGTCCTCCAGCCGCTTGAGCACGAAACGGTCGAGGTTGTTTTTCGGCCAATCGGCCCGCTTCACGGCGGGAATCTCAGGCTGTTGAGGCGTATTGAACGCCCAGTGGGAAGCGAACTCGGCCCCTTGTTCAATCCATTGTTTCAGAATTTGCTTTTGCCTGGCACTGAGCGGCTTCTTGGCTGAAGTTGGCGGCATGAGCGCGTCCTCATCATGCGACTCGATGCGTGCGATGAGTTCGCTGACTTCGGGCTTGCCCGGGACGATCGCCGCCTTGCCGCTCTCGGACATGCCGAGGGCCGAGTCACGCCGATCAAGCCTGAGCCCCGCCTGGCGAGTCGCCTCATCCGGACCGTGACAACTCCAGCAATGGTTTTGCAGAATCGGTCGCACGTGTTCATTGAAACGGATGCGACTAACCG
>CAZFLF010000238.1:0-8352 GCA_964519825.1 uncultured Pirellulaceae bacterium
CTCGCGGGCATAAACCTTAGGCCTTGTGGTCGTATCGTCTTCTAGCGTGTGCCCCAGGGCGAGACGGTATCGATAATCTATTTCGCTGGACTCACCTTGCTGCGCCGCATAGACACCTCTTTCATGGGCCGTTCTGCGCACCCACTGCTGGCGTACAGGAACGCGGCCAGCATCAACATGCGCCGTCACGGCCGAAGGCCGGTCGATAACCCAGAGCATCCGACAGTCGGCCGTGCCAGGTCCCCTGGTAACGGCCGCGCACGCAGGCTTCCCAGCGGCCCTCCATGTCCAACTGATCGATCACGCCCGCAGCGAACGGCTGGCTCACTTCCAGACCGCACCGCCAGCGGACGCCCCGCGCAAACTCGTCGCGCACCTGGTTCCAGTGCTCTTGAGCGCGCCGCGGATCGGGCAGTGTCTCTTCCGGCAAGAACTCGCGCTCGAACTCGTCCACTTCCCGGCCGTCCTCGGGCAGTAAGATGGCTCGCTTGTTCGAGGCGATATCCGCGCCCGTGATCCTGGCGAATGCCCGCCCGGCCGCGATGGCCGCGTGAGGGTCGTTGCTTTCCAAGGCGACCAGCAGGTCGCCCACAATATGGGGGTGACCATACGAAGCAAAAAGCTGGAAGCGGCGACTTCCTAGCGCCGTGGTGCGACCCAGGGCGACAATCCGCTCGAGATCGGAGGGCTGGGCTACCAGGGCAAACATCGACAGAAACTCCCAGCTCTCAGGGTCCGGGTTGGTCGCTCGAATGCGAAGATACTCACGCAGCCAGCGTTGGCCAGTCCAGGCGGCTGACAAGATCGCCGCGCTACGCACCTGCGGATCGCTGTCATTCAGGCCTTGTACATACGGCAGCCCCCCAGCCTCCGGAATCAAGCTGTCCGCCAGCCAACTCGCCGGCCTTTCGACGAGCGTGACCAAAGCGGCCGAGGACAGGGACTGCCGCGTGGGGGTGGGGATCCCGCTGCTCTCTGGCGCAGTGCCGACGTCGCGCTCCAGCGTTACGGAAAAACTCGTTTCCCCGGTCCGAATCACGTCCCCATCAAGCAGTTTTACCTTGGTCACCCGTTCGTTGTTTACAAACGTGCCGTTCGTACTTGCCAGATCGCTCAAATAGCATTCGCCTTTGTTGCATTCGACGAGAAAGTGCTGGCCGGACATGAGTTTGTCATGCGGGATCGCGAAGTCTGACCATTCGGTCCGTCCCACTTTGATCGCTTGTGATTGAGTTAGCACAACTGTGTGGCCCTCGTACGATCCGTTCATTACTCGCAGGATGATTCGCATCGCAATCGATTTTCTCCTTGCACGCCCCCACGCTTCTCGTCAATCGATCGCCTTGCCGTTGTTGCTGCTGCGAACGGCGATACGGCGATTTCTGGTGACAAGGCGACGCCCTGGGCACCCCGGCTACATGGCTGGATCAACAATCCCCGCAAATTCCGCTTAGTTTTCCCAGAGCGAGACAATTCGCCAAGCGCCAGCGCGCACCTCGGCTTCCTCATGTCGGAAGAACTCGTCTTGCCTGTCGGCGTACCGAAACGGGCGCCGCTGGAAGGCGAGTACTTCGGCCGCCACAACTGCCAGCTGCGGCGGCCCTGATTGAAATATTGCCTGGAGATTTTCCTCGAGCTCGCCTTGCCAGGCGAAACAGAATGCCTCGCGGAGCGCCTTCCGCTGACTCATCTGCCCTTGGGACATGGCACCCAGCAGCACATCCCGGGACACGTCCAGCCGCAGCAGGACAATGCCGGCGGCAAATACCATGTCGGGATCATCGCTCTGAAGGCGAGCCACAGCTAGCGGAACCGCGTGCTTGGCGACTGCCAGCGACCCACGAACGTTCATTTCCATCCGGCGATCCAAGGCAGCGATGTCCGCGACCCGGTAATCACCCGACGTAATCGCCTCGCGCCGCTGGCCCCAGAGAAACGCCACCTCCTCCAGGTGCTCCGCCAGTAGCTCGATAACGACGATTCGTGGATAGGGAAGCATGTTCAGCAGTCCCGCAAAATATCCGTCTCCCTCCGGCTCGGTCGGCTGACGATCCGGCTGGATCGCGGCCAATCCCGGGCAGACGTACCTAGTTGA
The DNA here is from genome assembly GCA_964519825.1 of uncultured Pirellulaceae bacterium. Taxonomy (GTDB): domain Bacteria; phylum Planctomycetota; class Planctomycetia; order Pirellulales; family Pirellulaceae; genus CAZFLF01. The sequence continues at coordinate 2,096 of CAZFLF010000238.1, forward strand.
TTGCCACCGTGCCAGCCTTGATCTTGTGGTTGCGCTTGGCACGCGTCACGATATCCACACCTTTCATCAGGATCTTGCCGTTGCCAGCCATGGTTAGGGAACTGTCACCACACTTTAGCACCAGTTCGCCCTTCGCCTCCACCACGACTCGATCGGGCGGATCGGCGGCACCGCGCGGCTGGTAAGGTCCCGGCGTGCCGAGAATGCAACCCAAGTCGTCATCAGCCACGGGTAACAGCACAAGGACTAGCTGGCCCGGAGTCAATTCCAAGGACGGTTGTGCCGGCGTTTGCAGGACATCGCACAGTACCCCCAGCGGAGATTCGCCGCCGGTTGTCACTCGTACAAGCCCGTCCTCCAGGACCTCGCCGACCACCCCCCGGCGAATACTGCCAGGCGCGCTGCCGGCGATATTGGTCACAAGCTCTAAATGCATTGTCATCGACTTTTCCCTTTCCTCGATGCGGCCGTGGATCGAGACGATACTGCGACGGCCATTGTGTTTATTTTCTTTGGACCTGTTGCGGCGGCCACTCAACCGCGAACGGCACGGACTGTAAGCGACCCAAATAAGCCGAGACAAAGAAACGGCCCGAATGCGGTGGAATTCTTGCCATCTGAAATGCATCCACATTGAAATAGCCGCGGTAGAAACCAGCCGGCGAATATGCGGGCTCGAATAGGATCGCTTTCCCCGCCGCAGAAAACGCATAGGGGTGATAGCCGCTTGTATCGACGATCAAGACGGCGACGGCACGATGGGGATTTCCTCCCGCAATTGTCTGAGCCATCTCCGTCTTAATTTGAAACACGCCACACAGCGGAAGGCTGGTGGATTCCTCAAGGATCGGCGGCGCTGTCAGCACGATTCCCTCCGCGGCAGCGTCAATCGCCGGCGAGAAATCGCAACGCTCGTAACTGGGGAACCGTAATTTCACGGTTGTGACTCCACAATCCGCAGCTCGTGAACGTTCGACTGATATTCGTCCAGCACGACTTGCACCTGATATGTTCCCGGTGTTTCAGGGACTTTCCAGACGCGCGCCAGGTCGAAATTGAACCAGCCGACGACGGGGAACCCGAATCCCTCCTCGGCAACGGGCACTTTCTGTACGGCCCCCAGTCCCTCACCGGGTTCGGCTGGATCCTCGTGCCAGCGAAAATGGCCCGTGTACACCTGTTGTGTTTCCACATTGCGAATCAGGTACACGACGCTGTCTTCGAGGTTGGCAAAACGCCCCACGAATGGCTCCGGCAAGACCCAGGTGCCGCACAGAGGGAGCGCTTCAAACTGGCCGAGCACGACCTTGGTCGGCATGGCAATCTTGATACCGACAAACGATTCACTGTCCACGTGCGGTGAACCAGACGATTCTGACAGACTGCCGATTTTCACCTGGTCGAACAACGCGTCAGACATGTTTTCCTTTCGGTCACGGGACTTTTCCGCTGGCCTGCTCTGCGACGAGGACACGACGGCGTCGGAGGAGCTTCCCCGGCATCCCAACAGGATGAATGCCGCGACGGCTACAAGCACACGGTGCCAGTGCGCGGCACCCGAAACCTCCCGCTGTATGGTGCTCATAGGGAACCTACGGCCATCTCATGCGGGACCGCGTCAAATCCGCACGCTTGACAATCGGAGCACAGCTCGCACAAAACGCCAAGGGGCGGCCGCTGTGACCAGCGTGGTACATGACGCATGTCCCCCGCACAAAATTAGGAGTCGAGCCAGAGGCACCGGTCGAACAATGCCCGCCTCCATTGGAATAATGCGTCGGATTGTTCGTCTGGGAGACGACGTTGCCGCTCGCCGCGTCGTAGCGAACGATATTCTGCAGCACCATCCCCAGGCCGTGCCCCATCTCGTGAATCATGGTTCCCTGACGAGGAGCGATGCCACGGAACGTGTCGGAGATCCCGGTTCGTGAGGAGATCACGATGCGCCCCGTTGTCGACTGGGCGACCCCGTTAAGGACCTTGGTCAAGAGTTTCACCCGCGCGTCGATGCTCAACGAACCGCCGCTATTCAGTGTCCTCATCAATGTGTTGCTCGACGTGAAATCATATTGCACCGAGTTCCCAGAGCGAGTAGCGAAACGGCGAATGTCCCGCCCATTGACCGTGCCGGTGATAAATTCTCCGTCTGGCCAGACGTCATGGGGATACGTTTGCGTCGCCGTCGCCCGGCGAGTACTCCCCCGCAAGCCTCGCGCGCCAGCGATCCACAGGCGATCGACCAGTATAATGCGGCCTTCCAGGTGGGGCTGGGTCACTCCCTGTGCGAGGTTGAGCCCGTCCTCGCGAGTTTCCAGGATTTTCTGGTAGCGCACTCTCGCGCCGCCGCGCGGACTGATCTCGACGGGCCAAATCCCGTGCTGGTGATACTCATCGTGCACCGGCCCAAACGGAAACAGGAAGATGGCGTTCATGTACCGTACGGAGAAGTAGATCCGACGCCACACCTCATACGTTTCATCCGTTTGCGGTTCATTTCCAGCTCGATCCGCCGAGACCATCACGCGAAAACGGTCCAGGCCACAAACCGACAAGCGAAATCGGCGATGCTTGCACACCCCGTTCTCGTCCGTCATATACATACCTCGGGCCGCTGAATTGGGGCCGAACCCAGCCCGGTTCGCTTTGGGCACAGAGTCCAGTCCAGAATTGTTGCTCCCCAGCGGTTCGAAGAACCAGTACAGAGGCCGGACCTTTTTCTTGTTAATGTGGGCATCGGAGTTCACGTATCGCCCGTCATCGGTCAAGTTGACAATCAGTTTTTTCATTGTTCGGGGCCCTCCTGTCCTTCGTCGTTGGTTTTCAGCGATACGAGTTTGGGAGGCTCTTCGTCGTCCATGTCCAGCACGATGACCACGTTGGGCGGCTGCAATTCGGGAGTAGGCGGAGTGTTGTAGGTGCCCCCTTTGTTGTGCAGCATCATGTCGAATTGCCGGCAGACACTCTTTCCCTCGGCCTTGACATCGAACGAATACATGATGAACTCTGCTTTGTTCTTGAACGTATTCGAGACGACCCCTCCGAGGCTTCCCGGTTCGTCACCGGTGCTGGGGCTGAAGTTCGAGCCTTGAACCATAATCGGATTGCCATCCACGCTGACCTTCTTGGTCCCTTGCTGCGTGTTCGTGGACATGGCGATATTCGGGTAAGGAATCGGCACCGGGCTGGGGGCACAGGGCGTCTTGCAGACGTCCGGGAATGCGATCGATACGCCGTTGCTGGCCTTATGCACGACGGTGCGAAAGTTGACGACGGTTGAAGCAGGCATGGCGGTTCCTTTGCTTTTAAGAACGGTTGGCTTGGTGGGGGGAACCGGCCAAAACCGCCGCCCGCGTCGGCCCATCCGAGGAGGCAAGTATCAACGCGCTTGGCTGCAGCGCTTCACCTTCCGTGTAGGCCAGGGCGGCCATATCCAACAGCATGGGCACGGTCGCCGAACCCACGTCGCCGAAACTCTCGGCCGGATGCCACAGCTGCACATCGCTCCCAATTTCTCGGTGCACCCGGGTAAGCGTCAACCCCCACTCCTTCGCACGATGGCGTTCGCCGTTAAAGTCCGACAGCACCCAGCCTGACGGCGGCATGCGCCGGCCTTCCCCCGCTGGCTGCACCACGTTCCGCACGGCATCGCACAACCCAGTGGCAATCGAGGGTTCGGTCGAACCGTGAGGGTAAGGTTCCTCGGCCAGGCCCACGCTATGTATCGCCAGCAACGGCTTCGCTCCACGACGTTCCGCGTGAGAGGCGTATTCCAAAATACAAAATGCCGCCGCCTCGCCGAGTGTTCGGCCATCGATGCTGCGCGCCCCCCGAAGGCTCATGCGGCGGTCCAACTGATCGAGCGCCTCGGTGTTCAGGAATGTCGAGACGCCGCCCAACAAACAATAGTCGCATTCCCGGTGCTGGAGAGCCGTCAATGCATCCGCCAGCGCGACCCCTCCGGAGGCGTGACCCTGAAAGTAGACCCAGTTCCCACGCAGCGGGGGCATCGCACTCTGCTGGTAAAACGACTCCATGAAATAGCCGCCCAGCTCCTGGTCCTTGTCCTTGTCAGGCAAAGGCGAAAGACACATGGCGAGTCGTGCTCGATCAAGTTGGGATCGGTCTAGAGCGGCACATCGTATCGCCTCCTCCGCAGCCGGGAGACTCAACTCCACCAACCTGTCCCACGCATAGGGACCGCTCACGGGTAACGGCGCTATGGCCGCTTCCAGCGGTTCCGGCGGATCAAACTCCTCGTCCAAACCCAGCACCGCGTAATCTTCCCATTCCCGGATCCGGCGCATCCCGGCACGGTAGCCCCAGAAACTCTGCACCAGTTGTCCCAAGGATGTCAGCATGCCAATGCCCGTGACAACCACCGCATCCCGGCTTTCCGCTGCACCTTGGCTCACGATGATAAAACCTCCTCCGTCACGACCTGCTTCGCGTCGATCAGGGCATTAAGCTGGCTGTTTAGTTCCACGTACAACAAATGCGTAATCGGATCCGGAGCGATAATCTTCACCCTCCACACGATTTGGCAACGCCGCCAGTCAGGCTCGATGATCACCGTATCCAGCACGGCCAGTTCTTGCCCGCGTACCTGACGTGGATAGAGCATTCGTACCGAAACAACGTCGCGGGGCAACGTAAATCGCCAGGCGCCATCAGCACGAAAACCGTCCAGCGTCACCCGCTCGCCTCCCGTACAATACGGCGCTATCTGCTGGTCGGCCGGAGCGGCATTGAAAAAGGCTTCTTGAAAATCCGCCGGCAGCAGTGGCATTCGCTTCTGCTGCCAACTTTCGTCATACGTTCCCGCCAGCTGACGCCGCGGCTCCCAGTGCGGGCTGATCCAGCCAAAACCCTGCGGCGCCGGGCGGTCGTTCCAACTGCGCACCAGCTGAGCCGGATCCTCAATGTTGGGCAATGGCTGGCCGACCGCCTGATGCGAATCACCCCAGAACCCTCGGCCAATCGGGTTGCGCTGGTCGGCTATGAACGTTTCTCGTTCGCCTGGTTGCCGATACACTCCGCCAAACGCGTGTTCATAAACCAGGGGCATGACCGTGAAAGGTTGTGGAGCACTATGGGTCGACATGACCAGGCTCTTTTTCCACGCCCGATCTCCAAATACCCGCACCCGCTTGTTGACAGCCCCCACAGCCAATTCCACGTCCAATTGATCAACCGGGTTCCCGCCGGGTGCATAGGCCGAACCGATGACGACTACGTCCGTGGCCGGCTTGAAGAGCACCATATCGGAGGCCGCCTTCATGCTCGTCGATTCCGGGGCGCCCAAATACTCGTCTGCGTGCACCAGAGGCACTTGCTCCTCTGCCAAAAACAGCCTATCCCTGTGCTCGACAAATGTCCCCTTGGTCACCACGACCACCACATCACGTCCGTCCTTGTCAGGCATGGCAAACAAACTTGCCGCGTATTTCGTCCGATTGCAGAATGCGAGCATGAAAACGTCCGTCAGTTCAAAGCAATTTTCGAACCCTTCAGCTTCACATCTCCCGAAAATTTAACGTTCAGCTTGTTCCCCTCAATCTGAACATCCCCATTCTTCTTCATCGTGATCTTGGCACTGCCGCAAATGATCATGATCTGCTTATTACTTTCCAAAGTGATGCTGTCCTTGACCGTGGTGGTGTAAGTCTTGTCGATGGTCACCGAGGTTGCGCCTTTGATGTCCCAGGCGGCATTCTTGCCGACCATTTCCGTCCGGTCCCCTTTGATATCAATCGACTCATCCTTGGCCACTTCCACCGTGCGGCTTCCCGCGATGCTGATTCCTTCGTCTTTCCCCACCGTCTCGCGGCGATTTTCGCCAATGTTGATGGTTTCGTTCTTGTCGACGGTCTCCTGCCGCTCTCCGTGAATCGTAATCGTCTCGTTGCGATCCACCGTTTCCGTACGATCCCGTTTCACTCGCGTCGTTTCGTCGTTGTCAATCGTCTTCTTGCGGTCGTGCCCGACCCAGTGCGTTTCGTCGTTCTCGACTTCGATGTCCTGGTTTTTCTCAGCATGAATGAAGAGCTGCTCGGAGTCCTTTCGGTCCTCGAAGCGGATCTCGTTGAAATTATCCGCGCCGCCCCCCTTGGAACTGCGGGACTTGATCGTGCTCTGCGTCTGATTCGCCGGCAGCTCGTAGGGGGGCATCTGCTCGGCGTTATACACCCGCCCGACAATGATCGGCTGATCGGGGTCCCCTTCCAGGAAATCAACGATCACCTCCTGGCCGATGCGCG
>CAZFLF010000239.1:0-8343 GCA_964519825.1 uncultured Pirellulaceae bacterium
GAGAATAACATGGCCGAGCCGATCATCAGCTCGCCCGTCCCATTTTCCAACCGCCTCCTCATCCGCGGCGAAAAGCATCTCTTCTGCGTTGCCTCCGACTGATCGTGCTCGTGACATGTGCCGTCCATCGGATGCTGGCTATCAAACGCGACGTGCTATACTTTGTGCAGGTTCATGGAGGCGAGCCGCCTTTTACGGATAGACTGGTACCTTTGCTACTTGAGGATGACGAGGGCCACGATGAGCCAGATTCTGGTTGAATTAGACGTACCCGCCGATTGGGCGAAATTTCGATTACCTTCTGCGCTTCAAGAGCGCCTTCAGGAGTTGCTGGATCGGCAAGATTGTGACGGAAAGCTGTCAACTGCCGAGCGCAAAGAGGCAAAGGCTCTTACCGAACTTGTCGACATGTTGACACTGATGAAGTTGCGCGCTGAGCGCGCAACCAGTCGCAAAGGCGTATGACAAGTCATATTCCGGCAGTAATGCTGCGTGCGGTCCGTGAGCGAGCCCACAATGTGTGTGAGTACTAAATGAGATACAGGCACACCACCCGAATGCTTGAACGGCCAATAGACTGCGGAATCACAGATTCGCCTTGGTGAGTATTATCCGAGTAAACTTGCCCCGTGCTGGAATACTTGGCACTCATCGGGCAAGCCAACTGTGAGCGGTTTTGGCGCTAGCCACCGGTGTATTCATGACGAACATAATGCAAAACACCGGTGGCTAGCGCCAAAACCGCTCACTTTCACTTCAGACGGCTAAATAAGAAAATCAATTCACGATTGCTCGGCGCTGCGAAAAAGTCATCTGCGTTCCGATTCGACCAAATTCGTCGACCCAATCCCGAATCGCATTTCCTGAACAATTCCCAAAAAACAAACAAACCACGTTTGACCCCAGGACTCCTGCGTCATTCCTCTGTGCTAATTAGGCTCCAGCTGCGTCGAGCTCTTGTGTGACTTGTACCGTAACTGCCGCTTTGCGGATGGGCACGAGGCGATAGCCGCAGCTGCGGACCACAAACATGGAAACAAATGTGAGAAAAGCCCCGGATAGAAACAGTCCAGTGGAAAGTAAGAACGACGACACTTGAAAACCTTGGCTTGTTAAGCAAATGGACTCGACGAGCCCTGATGCCGCACTGCCCACGATTATGATCGGAGCACGAATCCAGACTGATCGAAGTCCAAGAAAGACCCAGGCCGCAATTAACGAAGACATCGTAGCGCTTATTGCAACTACAACTCCACTCCCCACCGAGGGCTCGGATTGAATCAAATCACGTGCGAACTTCGCCGCTGCCAACAACACACCAATTGAGCCTGTCACGCATAGTAGGGTTCGCAATGCGAACTGATCTGTTAATGCGGATGGCCAGTGAGATCGCCGTTCAATTCTGGCGACGAGTAATCGGCACATCGCACACGCGCCTGCGATCGAGGTAACACAAATGGTGTGCGGTAGTACTCCTTTTTGGATGGCATCCGACCAAGTCTCGTACCTCGCGAATGGAGGTGGCCAGAGGTCGGCGAACAACACAATTCCGAAAAGAGCCAGAAATAGCTTTGCCTGCCATGGCGAAGATGAGAGACCGAGTCAGATTCCGAGCAGTTGCACTTGGCTGACGTAAATCGAGGAACATACGAAGAAGGTTACCGAGTTCCAAAGATGCTGTCCGCCGTCAACTGCGCTCCAAGCGATTGACGATAGCATCCCTATCACAATATGGACGCCAACAAGACAGGCAATTTTCTTTTGCGGGTTCATAGATTTTCACCTCGCCTCCATAGTAACTCCGCTCTGCTGCCTCTGCGCCGTTCCGCCCGGAAACGTGGGGGGTCAATGTTGGTTTATTTGTTTTTTCAGAAATGACTTAAAAAAAAATTCACGATTGCGCGGCGCTGCGAAGAAGTCATCTGCGTTCCGATTCGACCAAATTCGTCGACCCAATCCCGAATCGCATTTCCTGAACATTTCCCAAAAAAATAAATGAACCGCGTTTGATCCCAGGACGCCCTAAGCAACGCGTCCCTGACGTTATCTATCTTCCGCAGTCTTACAAGAAATATGTACCTGTCCCGAATGGGTACCTGTCCTTTAGTCTTCTCATTGGCTATCCCGAAACGGACCGCGCTGATTAGATTTCGTTAATCCACGCCAGTAACATAGAAGCCTCACAGGCGGCGTAGCGATTCACGGTTTGCAGTCTTGCCGAGTGTTCAACCCGTAGTCGATTTGCAGGCGCACTTCGCTTAGCGGCAATCCAGAAACGAGCGCGGGTTCCGTTAGTAATTCGTGAGCCAGTGTCGGCGGACAATCCAAATTTGCGGCGAGGGCTTGTCGAGGCGCCAGCAACAGTCCCGGCCAGAGTACTTTTCAGCGCAGTATCCTATTTGAGCTCGCGATGGTAATGAGGATTAACAAAATGACAACGAATACACAACAAGAGCCGCCAAAATCCAGTTTCCCGGCGAACTCGACGGCTACTCCAATAGCAACCAGGATACACAGAATCAAACAGCTTCCATTCATAGCATCCTTGGGGCCCATTCAGGTTCTCCACTTACACGGATAACAAGCAATGAATTTGTAACTCCAGTTCCAAACTAGAAAAGACAATCACCTCACGAGGTTGGGCAATGGATGAAGGCTACTCGGACGTCCTTGACGACGACGATGTTGAGAATGGGTTCACGCTTGGCGTGATCACAAACGCAAATAGTTCAACTGTTGGCCACACTCAGTGTGTCGTAGTGACAATGCGCCAATTCGCTCCATCTATTCGGGCGACGAAACGCCACTTCGCCGTCGGCGATTCATTCTTCATTGTTGAGGCGTTCGGTTCCTTCAACGATCTGCCACACTCAAATGCCGGCGCCTCCTGGCATAACCTTTCAGATGATATTCCCCTGGCCGGTTTTGCGGTTCTATTTGCTGAAGACCAAGGTCGGGTGGACGCTAAGATTCGCGAGTTCTCGTTGCGTTTGTCGATTCCAGATACGAAGTTGCTGTGCGCGAAATGTTCAACGCGATTTGTTGTTGGTAAACCGTTTATTGATGCAAACGAAATCACAGAGTGTCCGAAATGCCATCGTAAAATTCCCGCTGGCGAGTATGTTCTTCGAGAGTACTTTTAGAATTGACGGTACCAACCAGCAATCGCAGAACGACTCCATGCACTTGAATAATAGTTGGCCGGGCGTCTTTTTGGGAGATATGGCAACCTAGACACCTACCGGTACCCAGATTCCGTTTGTTGCCCCAGGACGGCACCTGGCTAGCTTTTTTCGGAAAGTTACGATGATCCCACAGTTCGATGAACACGGCTACTTGCCCCTAGGAATCCATCCAGCCACACTTGACGAAGTGGCGGATCGCTTCGGCCGCGAGTCGGAAGTGCGTCGAGTGCAGATGGATTCACTGCGCTGGCTGGCTGACCTAGCCCGCCGCAGCGGAGCCAAGCGATTTATCATCAATGGAAGCTTCGTGACCGATGTGCTGGAGCCAAACGACGTAGATTGCATACTTCTGATCGGGGCCGGTTTTCCACACGACCAGGCTGCCGAGGCGGAGTTGCTCGCGGGACTACCGTTCCTGGAATTGAGTCTGGCAAACCAAGCTGATTTCGATTTACTCGTCGACGAATTCTTTGCCACGGATCGGCATTCCGTTGGCAAAGGCATGGTGGAGGTTATTCAATGAGCCTGCGGAATCATCGTGAGCTTGAAGCGACTCGTGAGAAGCTTCAGTTGCTTGAAGTGCGTTACCAAGCGAACAAGTGTGAACAAGGTGGCGACGAACACGTGCGGGAGTTGAGCATGCGATCGCTCAAACGACTGATCAATCAACTAAAAGAGGAGATCGCTCGTTTCGAGTCCCGCAGCTCGCTCGAAACTGACGCCAAGTGATTGGAAACGTGGGGGTCAAAGTTGGTTTATTTGTTTTTTCAGAAATGAATTAGAAAAACAATCCACGATTGCTCGGCGCTGCGAAGAACTCATCTGCGTTCCGATTCGACCAAATTCGTCGACCCAATCCCGAATCGCATTTCCTGAACAATTCCCATAAAACAAATAAACCAAGTTTGACCCCAGGACTCCACTTCATTTGAATTGCGGTTGTTTCGCCTCGCGCTTCAACCATTGATACGCCACGACGGACAATGGCCGCCAGTAGCTGGGGGTTGGGATTGGCAGTGTCCAGCACCAGCCCGGCGTCGGCCAGCCGTTTCAAGTCGTCGACGAATTGCGGCTTGTCCAGCTCCGTCGCCAAGTTGTGGCCCCACAGGTTGCCATATCGAATGCCTCGGAACAGTCGGTTCTTACGAAACCGCTCGAAATGCCGAGCGAATTCCGGCTTGCCCGGTTCGAGGTTACCGACGGTGCCGACCATGATCGTGTCTTTTTCGGCCACGTCGAGAACCCACTGGTTATCCTCCAACCATGGACTGCATTCGACCTCGATGGCGCCGACAATCCCCAAGTCTTTTGTGACCTCGCGAAAACGGGTGGGCAATGCGGGCTTGTAGAGGACCGGGTTATTCTTCGGCGGCCACGGCACGCCCTGGGGGCGTGTCGGGTCGAACAGGTGGATATGCGTGTCGATGATCGGGATGGAGGCGGCGTCTGTTAGGTCGGGCGCTTGCTTCGCCGTTGCGAGGTTGAAGCTACCCGGAACTGCGGCGACAGCCATCGCTGCGGCGCCCAGAAACTGGCGACGGGACAAATTGGTTGCCATTGAAAACTCCGCTCAGACGCATGATCGTTCCATTGAGTCCACTGCGCCGCGGCCCCGATTCTTTCGAGAGTGCGTCTCGTTGACGGGACCAGACGCTAGTGGGCTTTCCAGCTCGTAACTTTCGCGTTTTGTTTGGCCGTTGGCAAGCAAACCGATCGTAACCTGACGCGTAAGCGAGGGCGTTTTCGGTTACACGGCGAGGCTGTGATTTTTTCGACCAAAATCAGCCGCACGGCGCTAGCCGCGGTTCTTACACCTCACCCAGCGTCTAAGAACCGGGGCTAGCGCCCTACGGCTGATGACCTTAACGCGTCGGGTTATGATCGGCAATGCACTGCGCTTGAGCCACATGTTGGTCATTTCGAATCTTCGTTTCTTTTTCAATACTGAGCAGGGGAGTAGAATCAGCACCGATGTGGCAAGGGAATTTGCACTGGTGGCTGTCACCCAACTAGGAGAAAACAGCATGTTTCCGCTGTTCGTACGTCGCACTGTCAGCCTCGGTTTAGTGTGGCTGGGTACAGCCCTGGCGCCGGCCACGGCGGTTTTCGCGCAGGAAAGTAAGCAGGAGCACATCTTGTTTCAGGCGATTCGCCGTGGCGACACGGAGTTGCTCAGCGGCGCATTGCGAGCGAGCACGCCACCGGATGTCCGAGCCAGCGACGGCACGACGCCGTTAATGGCCGCGGCTCTCCACGGTAGCGCCGAGATGGTCAGGGCGCTGTTGGACGCGGGGGCCGATCCGCGCGCGGTCAGCGCGGCCGGAGTAACCACCCTGCTTTGGGGCGCCTCGGATGCAAACAAGGTTAGCCTGTTGCTCCAGCGTGGTGCCGACCCGAATGCTCGCAGCGTGCTGGGCAACACGCCGTTAATGGTAGCGGCCGGCTCGCCCACAGGTTCGGCGGCGATCGAGCAATTGTTGGCGGCGGGAGCGGATATCACCCTCCGCAACAAGGGAGGCCGCACCGCGTTGCGGTTCGCCGCCGGCGGCGGGGACGTGCGGACCGTGCGGCTGCTGCTCGAGAAAGCCAAGAGCATGGGCCAATTGCCGGAAGTCCTCGGTGCCGCGGTGCCGTCGTTGGCCATTGCCGCCAGCGACGGATTCCCAGACATCGTCGAGCTACTGCTGGCCCATGGGGCGGACCCGAATCAGGCGAACGGAACTCGCGGCCACGGACTGAACGCCGCGCTCCTGGCCGGCCACACCGACATTGCGAGGAAGTTGATCGCTCACGGAAGCGACTTGGACAACCGCATCAACCCGGGCGAAGTTCCCACGATTGTACTCGCCGCTTACTCGGAATTGGACGACCCTTCGATCGTGCAAATGCTGGGCGATCACGGCGCGGATTTCCGTGTTACCAGCAAGGACCGCGAGACCGCTCTTACGTGGGCCCGGCTGCGCGGGCACCGCCAGTTGATCGATCAGCTGGAGAAGATCGGCGCGCCGCAAGGTGAATTGCCCGGCAAGCCCGCCATCCAACCCCGGACTCTCGATCTGCACGCTGGGAATGAAACACGGCTGATCGCCGAGGCAGTGCAGAAAAGCATCGATCTACTACAACTCAGCTCGGATACTTTTCTCGACGTGCGGAACAATTGCGTTTCGTGCCATCACCAGAATCTGCCGGGCGTGGCGATTGGCTGGGCACGAGACCGCGGTTTTCATTTCCGAAAAGCGTCTACGGATCGAGTGCTTGAACGCCAGGTTGCTAGTTGGATGCCCCGGGTGGGCCGATCGTTTGAGCTCGACTCGCCCTATCCTGTACCGCCAACATTCCTGGGGTACGGAATTTGGATGTTTGCAGAGCTTGGCTACCGCCCCGATGAGCTGACGCGTGCTGTCTCCTGGTATCTGGCCGCCACGCAACAGCCGGACGGCCACTGGGTGGCAGGCATGCTTCGTCCGCCGCTGGGAGGTGACGTATTTCAAGCCACGGCGTTGGCGATGCGGTCGCTGCAGCTCTATCCTTTGCCGGGACGCGAGCAAGAATTGGCGGATCGAATTGGACGAGCGCGCGGCTGGTTTGAATCGGCCGAACCCCGTACCCATGAAAACGCGTTCTACCGGACACTGGGCCTGAGCTGGGCCGGCAAATCTTCCACGGAATTGGCTGACGAAATGCGGCAACTGCTGGCCAGTCAACGCGGCGATGGCGGCTGGGCGCAGCTGCCTGGCCTGGACAGCGACGCCTGGGCCACCGGTCAATCGCTAATCGCGCTGCACGTCGCCTGCGGGCTGCCTACGACGCATCCAGCCTACCGCCGCGGAATTGAAATGTTGCTGCGGACGCAGTGCGACGACGGAAGCTGGTACGTGCAGACTCGCAGTTGGCCTTTCCAGCCTTACTTCGAGAGCAAGTTTCCGTACGGCCGCGATCAGTGGATTTCGGCGCCGGCGACGGCCTGGGCGGTGATGGCGCTGGTGCTTTCGATCAAGCCGCAGGACGTCGTACAGCTTCATCTGTCTGCGGCGACGGATATCCCAGCGTCGGGCGCACCGCCGTCCCGAAAGACTTCCGACGCTCAGCTCGTCCCGCCCACGACTCGTATCGTGGATTTTGCCGGCGACATCAGGCCCCTGTTGGCCCGCTCATGCCTGGGTTGCCACGGGGATAAGGAACCCAAGTCGAATTTTTCGCTGACGTCCCGGGCAGCGCTCCTGCGCGGCGGCGACAGTGATTTGCCTGCCATCATCCCAGGAGCAAGCGTCGACAGTCCCTTGATCCGCTTTGCCGCTGGGCTGGTCGAAAAAATGGAGATGCCGCCCGTGGACTCCCGCGACAAGTATCCACCGTTCTCCGCCGAGGAACTGGCACTGCTCCGCGGCTGGATTGATCAAGGAGCCCGCTGGCCAGCGGAGCCGGCTGCTCCCGCGGCGAAGTGAGCGCGCCAACGCGAGTTGCACCCCGGCATGCCAGAGTTCGCGCTGTGCGGCTTCAGGCCTTTGCTGAACGCAGAGCATGATAGGCTACGGTCGAATATCGGGGGAATATCTTAGCCATGCCGGAACTGCGCTGCGTTTGTTCACGGCCTACTAGACGATTGGGGTTTCGACATAACGGTTTTGTCGATCACCTTGCCGACGCCGACGGTGTCTTGAGCCAACTGAACTGCTTTTCGCTGTTGAGTCGTTGAGGACACAGTGCCGTTCAGGACCACGGTCTCTTTGTCTTGCATCTGGATATCAAGCGTGGAGACATCAATAGCCTTGTCCCACCGCAGCCGGCTGTAGACGCGTCCTTGGACACCCATCCGCTCGACTGACTGACGAATTTCGGACCACTCCTGCCGCAGCTCGGTGCTTAACTTCTTCAGACCTTTGTCAATCTTTTCGCCGATGCGCTCCCCAAGCCCTTCTCGTTCTTGAGCAGGCAGCTGAATTAGGAAGAATCCGCCTAACAGACACAGAAATGTCGCGGTGATAATCCGTTTCCACATGACTAATCCCCTTATGCGATAGAACCACGAATTGCAGTCAGAAACCCTGCAACAATTGCGCCGGGATCCCAATGCAAAGTCCGCGCCCGCACATTTGCAGGAAAATTTGTTACCTTGGAAACGGCTTGAACGAAGTCTCAAAAACTCATTGGGCAGACC